>JAQUMP010000222.1 GCA_028718065.1 Chitinivibrionales bacterium
CACAGTTCCGGGCTGCGTGCCGCTTTGGGTGGCATCGTCACCGATAAGAGAGATTTTATGGCGATGCGCCATTAACCTTTGGTTTTGCAGGACCTGCATGGTCAGTAAGTCCTGCGGCGTACCGGTATTGGGCCATGCGACCCCGGTATACCGTATCGATAAATCTCCGTAACCGGTAAATAACATTGTTTTGGCATTGCAGGTATCGGGCAGGGTAAAATTCCGAACAGTCAAGGTCACGGGGACCGTATGGGTGGTTACGCCGCCCTCGCTCACGGTGACCGTGCCGGTATACTGACCGGCCGCGGAAGTTTTCGGAATGTAAATGTCTGCCCATATTCCCTGGTTGTTGCCGGCGGCGATCGTAAAATTCGGCATCAGTTCCAGCGGCACGGCGATGTCGGGATAAAACTTGTCGTGGTTGGGACGAGTGGTCCAGGCGCCTGGGTAAGATCCGGGGAGACGCATTTTTGCGGGAATAAAGGACTCGGTGTTATAACCGACCACGCCCATGAATGCGCTGAGGCCCTTGATCTGGAGATAGCGAACGTAAAAAAGCTCGCATTCCGTTGTTGTCCAGTTAAAAAGATTGTTCGTTGCGCGCGGAGCGCAGCGGATCACGGAACCGTTTGGACCGGTTAGATTGTTGAGCGTTACCTTTACATTAGGAGCGGCCGCGGTCGCGGCTTCAAGAATAATGTCGAATGAAACGACTTCGTTTTTGGCGCCGAACTGCTTGATCGTGGTCCCGTCCCAGACGCTGTTTTTTACCGCCGTTGCATTTGTCGTGGCGCGCAGTTCGTCCTGCGTTACTTTGTCTTCGCCGTTGTTGGCCCACACGGCGGTGATCGAACTCGCCGCCGATATATTGTTTGTTATCAGCAAAAATAAAACGGCAAAAAAAACGAGGCGCATGAAAAAGGAACGTATCATAGTTTGGTCCTCTCAATAGTTTAAATATTTTATCCATTAAGCCACCCGCTTTGATTTCTTTTGCGCCTTCAGCAATAAATAGCTCGCCGCAAAAACCGTTACACTCCCGACGATTGCCAAGATCCAACTGCCGAAAAACCAGGCGATTCCACCCCCGGCCCACTTGTTTGCAACGATGGTGTCAACCGGCATTCCCAAAAAAGCAAGCACCATTTTCCCGGTAAAAATGGCCGCAAGAATGACAAAAGGCAAAAGCGGCGGAATAGAGACGCAAATTCCCAAAAAAGCAATGGGCCGGTTGATGCGCAAAACCATGCTCAGCGCCAGCATGGCGGCGACCTGGAATCCGTAAATGGGCGAAAACCCAAAAAACACGCCGATGGCCAGCGATCGCGCCGCGTAAAGGGGCGAGGTATTGGCGCGCAATTCGTGCCGCACCACGTAAACGATTTTTTCTTTGAGCGAATTACCGGGAATGGAAATCGACCCGAGCGGCCGGAATAGCGCGGGCCATTCGGAAAATTTCTTATTGAGCATGGGAACGTTTATCGACGATTTTTGTTTTTAAAAGAGTATTGCCGCGCAGGGCATCGAGCGTGCGGCCGTTGGTGACCAAAACCGGGAATTGCACCTTGGCGGAAGTGCGGAGTTGATTGGTAATGCCGACAATATTGGTGGGCGCGGTAACGGCGTGGATGGTAACGGTGTCCGAAAGCGGATCGGTGCCTTCCAGGACAACAACGTAATCATCCAGGAATTGCAGCTCATCAAGGGCGCTCGTAATGCTGAGCGGGTAGAGCGTTGCGCCGCGGACCTTGATAAGTTGGGATTTACGCGCAAGAATCGGCCCGATGCGGCAGGAATTGCGTCCGCACGCGCAGGTCGCGGACATTTTAAAGGTAATGTCGCCGGTGCGATAGCGCACCAGCGGCATGCCCTCGCAACCCAGGGTTGTCGCCACTAATTCTCCCGGCATGCCGTCGGCCACGGGATTGCCGGTATCGTCCACGATTTCCGTATAGACAAGCTCCGGGTGCGCGTGCCCGCCGCTGCGGGCCGAACACTCGCAGTAAGCCACGCAAAGTTCAGTGGCGGTATAGGTGGAGTAGACGGCAGCATTGAACCCTTTTTCCAGGATATCGCCGAGCCCGTTTAAGCGCATCTCCTGCGTGCGCACGCTCTCGCCGCAACAGAATAGTTTCTTGACCGATGAACGCGACGAATCGAAGCCCCGCTTTTTTAAATCGGCCAGAAGCATTTTTAAAAACGAGGGCGCGCCCACGAGCACGCTGGGCTGCAAAAGATCGAGGAAGCGTTTGTGCTGTTCCAGCGGCAGTTGTCCGACGCGGGCGACGTTGGCGCCTAAAAGCGCCATGCCCCGGTAATAGGCCATTGGCGCAAAAGCGAGCCGGTCTTGACTAACCAGAATTTGGGCCTTGTCCGCGGACTGCACGCCCGCGGCCTGAAACGACAAAGCCTGGCTGAAGGCCAGGCGCTCGATATCGCTTGCGGTAAGGGGAATAGCGAGCGGGCTGCCGGTGGCGCCCCCGGTGAGGAGCGTTTCGACGATTTCCTGCGGGGCCACCCCCAGGAAACGGGGCGTGTCCGCGGCGACATCCTTCTTGTTTGTAAATGGCAGACGCGCGACATCGGCCGGGGTTTTTATATCCTCCGGAAACACGTCGAAAAAGGTCTCCTGATAATGCGGCGAAACCTCTTTGACATGCCGGATATGATTACGCAAGGCGCGCACGGACTTTGCTTCGATTTCGTCCGCCGATAAAAACTCCCACGAAAGCTCTGGCCTAAAATACAAGGATTATACTCCGGCAACAGGTGTGCGTAAAATATAGTAAAAGCCAAAAGTGGGGAGCTATGGTAAGGAAGATTGCAGATAAACAACTTCCCTTTTGCATTTAAGGTGGATTTGCTTGTATCTTTATAAGGAACCAAAGAAAAGGACATGCTCATGCCCCCGCAAAAAGCCAATGCGGCGCATTTTTATTTTTTCTGCGCCGGGCTCCCCAAAGAGACCTTTGAGGTAGCGCACTTTAACGGCAGCGACGAAATTAATACGCCCTATCGGTTTTCCATAACCCTGCTGTCCGCGCGCGACGATATTGCCGCCGACGACGTTATAAACAAGCGGGCCACGCTGCTGCTCTACCGCAACGGCGAATATTTTCCCTATTCCGGTATTGTCAATGAATTCCAATTCGTGGACAAAAACGTAAACCAGGCGATTTATGCCGTAACGATTTTGCCCGCGCTGAATGTGCTGCACTATTCCACGCAAACGCGCATTTTTCAGAAAATGAAGGTAACCGAAATAATCAGGGCCGTGCTTGACGAAGCAGGACTCGGCAATTATTATTCGCTTAAGGTGGACGCCGGCAAATATGCCCAACTGGAATATGTGGTGCAATACCGGGAGAGCGACCTTAATTTTATTACCCGTTTAATGGAAAACAGCGGCATCTGGTACTTTTTTAATCAGAACTCGCTCCTGCCCGAAGAGCTTGACCACGATATCGATGGCGAGGCCTTGGTGATTACCGACAAAAGCTCCTCCTTTGAGGCCCTTTCGTCGGAGTCGACCATTCTGTATCGCGCCCATTCGGGCATGGTGAGCCAGGTCGAAGAAAACCTGAAGGAGGCCGTGCACCGTCTGCAGCAGGTCCGGCGCATTATTCCGCAGGAGGTGATTGTAAAAGATTATAACTACCGTACGCCCGAAGTCGACTTGACCGGCCGGAAAAAAATCAAAAACGGCCAGAGCGGCACGGTTTTTTTGTACGGCGGCCATAGCAAAAACGTGACCGAAGCGCAGGCGCAGGCCGAGCGCGAAGCCAACCGCATTGCCATAACGCAAACTGTTTTCGAGGGAGAAGGCAATTGCCGGGGGTTTCGCGCCGCCAAACAATTCACCTTAAATGAGCACTTTCGCACCGATTGCAATGGTTCTTACTGCATAACTAAAATCACCCACGAAGGCGCGCATGTTTCCAGCGCCGAAAGGGGTACGACCGACACCTATACCAATACCTTTTGGGCCTTGCCGGCGGCTGCCGCGCAACTCTACACGCCGCCGCTCACGGCGCATATCCCACGTGTAAACGGTATCATGTCGGCCTTTATCGAGGCCCAAGGCTCGAGCTATGCCGGCATCGACGAACAGGGGCGCTACAAAGTGCGCATGCCCTTTGACCGCTCCAGCGCCAAAAACTACGAAGCCTCACGCTTTATGCGCTTGGCGCAACCCTACAGCGGGGCCAATTACGGCATGCATTTTCCATCGCACGAGGGCGTGGAAATGGTTTACGCCTGCGTGGACGGCAATCCCGACCGCCCGCTGGGGATCGGCACGGTGCCCAGCGCCAACACCGTTTCGCCGGTAGTGGGCGCCAACAAGCAACACAATATTATCCGTACCGCGGGCGGCGGCGAGCTGCTCTTCGACGATACCGACGGCAAGCAAAAAGCGCGCATTACCACCAAGGCCAAAAACATTTTGGAAATGTCCGACGAGCTAAAAAAAATATCGCTCCAGACGACTGCCGCAAATCAAGTGCTCTTAGACGACAAAAACGAAATGGTTTCCTGGAACGGCAAGGACCAATCCATTACCATGACCTATAAAAGCGGCAGCGAAGGCATTGTTATAAAAACCGGCAAGGGCCACTCCGTTCAGCTTGACGATAAGAACAAGCGCATTACCATCCAGACGAGCGGCGGGAACATCGTGCAGATGGACGACGATAAAAAGGCCATCACGCTGACCGACGGCAAGAACAAAGTCACCCTTGACGCCAACGGAAAAATACTGCTCGATTCTCAGGGCGAAATATCGATTACCGCCGTAAAAGATATCACCATAAAAGGCGCAAATATCAAACTCACTGCGAATTCGGCGATCGAGGCCACGGCCACGGCCGACCTTAAATTAAAGGGCATGAATATAGAGGCCAAAGCCGACATGAATGCCAAGGTGAATGCAGGCATGAACCTGGAACTTAAGGGCGGCATGCAGACCAAGCTCGACGGCATGATGACCGAGGTAAACGGCGGCACCATGACGAAAGTCAAGGGCGCGATCGTTATGATTAATTAATGGTGCGCGGCTCGTGATGTTGCTTGTTTCATAAAAGCGCATAAATTGATTTTAAGTATACCAACCTTTTTTCGCCTTGACTTATATGAATGGCACAACACTCAAAACGGCCACCGAGAAATCAAAACTGACAGGCTGATATGCAAATTTCACGGCCCAAGAATATGGAAAAAGGAGCATTATGATGGCCGGTTTGACGCCTCCGTCGCCGTCCCCTAACAGAAGGCGGCGTCACGTCGGCGATAAAGCCACAGCACACATTTGCGCAAACGTTGGTGTCTATTACAGGGCAGAAAAAGAGCGGCGCACGAAAAACAATTCTCATTAGCCCTTTTACTTGTTTTGTTGGTATGTTCAGAAATCCTTGAATAATTCCTAAAAGCTATTTTGGGCATTTAAACCATGATAAAACCAAATTACTCAAATTTATCCAGTTTGCAGCTTCCCTCGGATTATAAAGCTTTCCTGAAGGATTTGAAGGCGCGAATTCAACAGGCTCGTTTAAAAGCAAGTTTTGCCGTGAACAACGAGCTCTTGCTACTTTATTATGACATCGGTCTGGATTTGGATGTCAAAACTACAAAGGCGAATTGGGGATCATCGGTAATTGACCAACTGTCCAATGATCTTCATGCCGCATTCCGGACATGGAAGGTTTCTCACCTCGCAATCTTCGCCGAATGCGTTCTTTTTACCGGGCATACCCCCTTGATTCGAAGTCTCTGGAAATTTGGCCACGAACCGTGGCCAAAATCGAACTTATAAAATGGCCACCAGCCGTGGCCAAATTAACATGGGCTCACAATGTTATTCTGATAGAAAAGGTAAAAGATACAAGGGTTCGGGCATGGTATGCGCAACAAGCTGCCGAACACGGTTGGAGTCGGGACATTCTTGCCTTACAGATCGATAGTGGACTGCATCAGCGACAAGGCAAAGCATTATCGAATTTTAGCAGGGTTTTGCCTTCGCTGCATTCGGACCTTGCTCAACAAATCACCAAAGACCCTTATCAATTCGACTTTCTATCTCTCTCAAAAGATTATCGTGAGCGAGACGTTGAAAATAATCTGATCCTCCACCTCAAGGAATTTCTGGTAGAGCTCGGTATTGGATTCGCCTACATGGGTAACCAAGTTCATCTGAGCGTTGGTGCCTATTCTTGTCCATTCGGCACTCAAAAATCGTTTGATCCGGCTTGACCCCGTGCGACAAAACGACTGTTAGGTAAAAATATATACCCCTGCCGGATGAAGTCTATTTTTTCCGCATTGATTC
>JAQUMP010000223.1 GCA_028718065.1 Chitinivibrionales bacterium
TTGAGGGTGCCGCTGTCGCTGCCGAAATAGGAAAGGCGCACCTTAAAAGAGGTAAACAGCGGCGTTAAGGTATCCAGCGATGCATTCGTGGTTGCATTAAGGATTTGCAGAATTGAACGCTGATAACAGAATTCGCAGGACGTGGGCGCAATATTAGGATCGACGTTAATCGTGAAATCATAATCGATGCACTTGGGGCCGTTGCCGGAATTAAACAAGGAACGCACGGAAACCAGGTTATTACCCGGAATGAGCGGCAGGACTTTGTTTAGTTGCAGCTCCCACCCGCTGAAGGCGTCCGGGGGATTGGTGCGCTTGATCGCGCCCAGGGCGCTTGACACAACGCCGTTGGTGGAAACAGTCAAGGTGTCAAAAAGGTATACGGTGACCTGTTTGACTAAATTTCTGATGACCGTTTTAAGGGTATCGGTATTGGTACGAGGGACGGTAATTGCATATCCGCCGGTGGATGTAGCTATCGTGGAAAGCACCCCCATGTTATCCGAGCCAAGGTAAACACCATAGATTTTTACCTTTTGGGATATCAGCAAATTGACGTCGTTTTGGTAAGCGGCGCCGTTGGGCTGGCCGTCGGTGACAAATATTATTACCCGGTTGTTTGGATGCGGAGAATAGGTTGAATTGCCGAACCACGTTGCGGCCTGGGAGAGCGCAACATGATAATCGGTGCCCCCAACGGAATTATTAAGATGCTGGTCGTGATTGAGCCAGGTGTAAATCGTATCCAGTGAGTCCTGGGCCAACGGGATGCTCACATTGCGAGGCGAAAGGAGGTGGTATCCCAGAAAACGCTGGTTGGATTGAGTGATAAATGCGTTCGAGGCGTTATAATACCCATAAGTAAAGTTCCCATTGTAAGGACTCACGTTCTTGTTTATAATGGCATTGGCAAAACCCAGATATCCCGCATAGGAGCCGGGGACGCTGTCGACCTGGTAATCAAATCCGGCCTTTATAGCGTCGGCCCGTTTAAAATAAGGGTCGCCGGAAGGATTATATTGCGGCCACATGCTGCCCGATAAGTCCATTATGTAAACAATATCCGCGGGCGAGGTCACATTCTGGTCCGACAAGCACAGCTTGAGCCCGTCAACGGCAATGCGCGTAATGTTGCCGGGGACCGAAATCACCTTGCCGGCCATGGAGGCCGAATCGAGGCATGGAACCTGGATCGAACAATCCGTACTGGGGTTCCAGCGGTAGGAGCAGATCGGAGAAGCCTGGCCGAAGGCCGTCACGACAAATGCGAGCAAAAGAAATAACGTGCCGCCGGCGACTGTTTTGTTGGTAACCATTTTGTTTTTCATACGTCCCCCTTTGCAAATCATTCCCGAACGCGGTGTTTTCGTCGCGTTCCTGCAATTCTTGAATTTATTGTATTATTATCTTAAAGTCAAAACCATATAAATTGTATAAACTATGCAAATAAAAAGGTAAAGGCAGTTGGCGATTAAGCGGTTAAATCGAGGGTGGTGTCCTCTTGATTTAAGTGTATATTTACGGCATCGGAAAGGGTATAAAAAAATGTTTTTTTAATCTCAATGGGAAAATTCCTCAAAGCTTGCTTCGACTTAACTCACCCCTTCCGTCCCCTCTCTCGCGAGAGAGGGGACGGAAGGGGTGAGTTGCTGTTACATTAGCCGATCGTCACCCGCATTTTGGGGTTTAATAAGGCCTGCAAAATATCGACCGCCGTATTAAAAACAATAATTAAAAACGCATAAAAAAGGACGGTGCCCATAATGAGCGTATAATCGCGGTTAAAGGCGGCCGTCACGAAAAGACGCCCCAATCCCGGAATGTTAAATATGGTTTCCACGATAAAGGAGCCGGTAATGAGGCCGGCGATGGCCGGTCCTAAAAACGATATGGTGCTCAGCAGGCCGCCTTTAAGCGCATGGCGGACAATTACCATAAAAGGATGTACACCCTTGGCGTGCGCCGTGCGGATAAAATCCTGGGAAAGAATATCGAGCATGCCCCCGCGTGTCAAGCGGGCGATGTAGGCGCAATAGGCAAGCCCGAGTGTCAAGGATGGCAAAATCCGGTCGCCCGCGTTGTTCCAGCCGCTCACATTCACAAGCCCCAGATTAAGTGCAAATACCAGCACTAAGAGCGGGCCCAGAACAAAGGTCGGAATACAGATGCCGGTCGTGGCAATTATCATGGCGACCCAATCGGCCGCGCGGTTGTGGTTGAGCGCGGCGAGAACGCCGAGGGTTATGCCGCACAGCAGGGCGATAAGCAGCGACCACAACCCCAGTTCCAGCGAAACCGCAAAGCCCTGCCGGATCAGGCCGGTGACCGAGCTGTTTACATAGCGGAACGACGGCCCCAGGTCGCCGCGCAGGGCGTTTAAAAGATAATTGCCGTACTGTGCCGCCAGCGGTTTATCCAGACCGTAATGGGCCTTGAGCTGCGCGATTATTTCCGGCGCGACGTTTTTTTCCGCGGAAAAAGGTCCGCCCGGGGCCAGGCGGATCAGGAAAAAAGTGAGCGTGGCGATGACAAAAAGCGAGGGAATGGTTTCAAAAAACAGGCGTTTAAGGACGAATTTGAGCATAAAAAATAGGGAGGCTTATTTTTTCTCAATCCACATAAACTTATACGGGTGCAGATTCAAGATGTTCGGATACCATCCCTTGACCTGTGGCTGCATGAGATACCCGTTCGTGTAAAAGTAAATCGGCAAAACCGGCATTTCGTCGAGCAGGATGGTTTCGGCCCGGCTAAAACAGCGGTAGCGTTCCTGTTGCGAGGATGCCGCGGCGGCTGCGGCGATGAGGCTGTCGTAGGCGCGGTTGCTCCAGCCGGTGCGGTTGTTGCCCCCGCCGGTTATCCACATGTCAAGAAACGTGTTGGGGTCGTTGTAATCGCCGATCCAGCCCATGCGCGCGATATCGTAGCTGCGCTCCTGGGTGGAGGCCAGGTAAACCTTCCATTCCTGGTTGACAAGCGTTACGGAGACGCCCAGATAGGTGCGCCACATCTGCTGCAGGGCCTGGGCTACCTCGTGGTGCGTTTGCAGGGTATTGTACAGCAGGGAAATGGCCGGCAGAGGATGCTGCGCATTGTAACCCGCTTCGGCCAGAAGCCGCCGCGCCTCCAGCGTGTCGAACCCTATGGTTGCCGCGGAGGTGTAGCCGGCGGTGTTGGGCGGGGTAAAACAAATCGCCGGCGCCTGCCCCCCCTTGAGGACGTATTTGACCAGGCTTTCCCGGTCTACGGCCAGCGCCAGCGCGCGCCGCACGCGTTTGTCGTTGAGCGGCGGTTTGTTTACATTAAAGAGATAATAATAGGTGCCTAAGTAAGGGTCGATTTTAAGCAGCTGCGGGTCGTGCTGCTTGTACCAGTCTATTTTTTCCAGCGGAACATTGGTGGTGAGATCGAGCTGCCCGGTGCGAAAGGCGCGCTCTTCGGTCTGCATGTTCTCGATGGGATAAAAACGGACCGCCTGCAGGCGCACGGCTGCGGCGTCCCAATAGCGGGGGTTTTTCCTGATCTCGATGATCTTGTTGAGTTCCCATTTCGCAAGTGTAAAGGGACCGTTGCCCACAAAATTTTCCGGCCTGGTCCAGGCCGTGCCGCGGGCGTCGAGCGGGCCGAATTTAAGGATTGTTTTAGGATGCACCGGAAACCAGGAGTGGTGGCTTAAAAGCGCCAGAAAATAGGGCGTAGGCTGCGTAAGCGTAATGACCAGGGTGCGCGCGTCCGGCGCCCGGACGCCCACCTGCGAGAAATCGGTAAGCTCTCCTTTGTTAAAGCGCCGCCCGTTCTTGACGCAATAGAGCATGTAGGCGTATTCCGCGCCGAGCCTGGGCGAAAGGATGCGCCGGATGGAAAAAACAAAATCCGCCGCCGTCACCGTGTCGCCGCTGCTCCAGAGCGCCGCGGGCCGCAAATGGAACGTATAGGTGCAACGGTCCGCGGAAATGTCCCAGGCTTCGGCCATGCCGGGAAGAGGATGCAGGTCCACCGGATCGGGATTGACCAGACCTTCCAAGAGCCCCGAAACAATGTGGTATTCGGGAATGCCCGTAATAATATGCGGATCCAGGTCTTGCGGCTCGATCTGATTGCCGTACCGCAAAATCCGTCCGGGATTTTCAGCTTCTTTTTTTTGTTGACAACCCGATAGCGCAAGGGCCAATGCGACCCCTATCATGGCGGCAAAAGTTGATTTTAGCATCGGAGCCATTGCAAACCTTTACAAAAGATACCGCTTACACCAGGCTGCCTTTCGATCGGCGGTATTCCTTGACGATGCGAACGAAACGGTAGAGTGAACTGATGGTGCGCGAGGCGATTTTGTACCAGGCATGGTCCGCGGTATCGGTCTGCGCGGTGCGGCGGATACGCGTTGCCAAATCGAGCAGCACTTCGATTTTTACCAGATTGAGCGGCAGCATCAGGCGCCCCCGGTCGCCCTCGCAGGTCCCGCCGTAAATGTCCACGAGGTCGGCGATTTCGGGCGTGATGGGAACATTGCCGGTTAATTCTATTTCAAAGGCGCCGCGTTTCTTTACAATCACAAAAATATTGCAGAAATCCGAGAGTATGTCGTTGTTGTCCTGATCGTCAATCTGGATGGGAAAATCCCGGCGGATATGCTTATGGTCGTAATCGCCGTGGCTGACGTAAGCGTTTACTAAGTATCGATGCAACGATGACGACATTTAAGTTTCCCGTTTGCGCCGGTCAAAATGGGCAAGGTCTTTTTTAAGACGGCCCGACACCATTAAAGATACATTGGCTTTACGTATTAAATCCAGTACGACACGACGCCGGGCACATCGACAAGCACAAATATAAATAAAGGCGTGTGGTCTTTCCGGTAATCCGGAACCAATAAATATTCGGAGGATTGCGTTGACATTTATCGACCGAATAAATAATATTATATGCATGGTATCATTCTGTAATTTTTTAATTTAAAGAAAGGTTCAGCACGAATGGCTACAGGAAACGTACGCTGGTTCAACAAGTCCAAGGGTTACGGATTTATCCAGCCCGATGATGGCACGCGTGATGTGTTTGTCCATTTTTCCGCCATCCAGGTCGATGGTTTTAAGACCCTTCAGGAGGGCGAAAAGGTGCAATTCGAAATTGTCGAAAGTCCTAAAGGATCAAATGCAAAAGATGTAACGCGGGTATAATTTCCGCGCATTCCTTTCTTGTCATTCATACATCTCGCATGGCCTGTCCGCTTACGGCAGGCCATTTTTATTTCGCATAAATTCGAGCCCACTATTTCATAGATTGATAATCACGGAAATGATATACTTCTATAGATAACGATCCTTAATCACGGCGAAATTCGCGGTTGCAATTGACAGCCGCTCGCAAGAATGGCTATTTTTTACGACAGCATGCGCAACTTCTTAATCCGGCATAGACCACGTTTACAACGCGCAATTTTCTTGCTGGGGGCGTCCCTGGCGGTCGCGCCGTGTTCATCCGCGGACCTCGGCGTCCAGCCCGAAATAAATTGCGTTAAAAAACAGTTTTACCGCCTCGATTCGATTTTCGCGCAGCTCTGCGGGGCGCCTCAGTCTAAAATGAAAGAAGTCGCGCCGGCGGAAACGCTTTTCCGGCAGACCGTCGTGCGCTATCCAATTGTCAAGGCAATCCTGCGTTCGAATTCCAAAGGCATTATTGTTAACCAGGTGTGCTCCGACAGCGCTCTGCGGCTTTCGGAAAGCAATGTCGCCGACCGCCCCTGGTACCGCGCCTGTGCGACAACATCGGAGCGGTTTTACGATCTGGCCGTTACAGCCGGCGGGAGGCCGTTTTTTATCTGGAGCCGTCCGCTTAAGGTTACCGTAACCTCTGGTCGGCTTCGCTTTGCCGGCGTGGTCGCGATTAAAATCGATTGTCAAGCATTTTTTAACCAGTGCGCCGCCGAAACCGCAGCGCCCTTTCAGGTTTTTTTGGGGGACAAACCACTTTTTTCGACCCCGGGGAGCATGCCGGCGCATGCCGACAAGCAATCGCTTGGGTTGCCCGGCATGGAGCGGCTCACGCTGCGCTTTACCAAACAGAACGCCGCGGCTGCCCTTGACAAAACCGGCAAGCGCCCGGCCATGGATTCCTCGACCCAGGCCGACCGGGCGGCCCCCAACAGCGCCGCTCTTTCTAAAGTAAACCATCGCGCCTCCGACAGCAGCAGGGCTGCTGTTGCTTCCTCGGCACGATCGCCCGGTCCGGGCGCCGTAAGTACGGTAAAAAGGCCGGGGATCGCCGTGGGGTTCATAATTGTCTTTTTGCTTTTTATCACCGTAATTGTCGCGGCAGGAGC
>JAQUMP010000224.1 GCA_028718065.1 Chitinivibrionales bacterium
CATAAAAATATCCGGCGCGAACTTAGACACGCTGGAGCGCATCGGCAAAGACCTGGAAGAAATCATGCGCGGCGTTAAGGGCACCACCTCCGCTTTCGCCGAACGCGCCGTGGGTGGCAATTATCTTGATATCGCCATCGACCGGCGCCAGGCGGCGCGGTATGGTTTACAGGTAGGAGACATTCAGAACGTAATCGAAACCGCGCTCGGCGGCATGGACCTGACAACCACGGTGGAAGGGCTGGAGCGCTATCCGGTGAGTCTGAGGTATAGCCGCGAGCTGCGGGACAATATTGAGGCGCTCAAAAATGTCCTGGTGGCTTCGCCGGACGGACGCCAGGTGCCGCTTGGTCAAGTAACAACCATTACGCCCGCCAAAGGGCCCATGGTGGTGCGCAGCGAAAATACGCGGCCCAACGCCTGGGTGTTTGTTGACATACGGGGAATCGACATCGGCAGCTATATTAAAGGCGCCCAACGCGCGGTCGCCCAAAACCTTAAATTGCCGGTCGGCTATACCGTGGTCTGGAGCGGCGAGTTTGAGTACATGGATAGAATGCAGAAACGCATGATGGTTGTTATCCCGCTGACGCTCTTTATTATTCTGTTTATCATCTTTTTAAATACTCGTTCACTTGTCAAGACCGCCATCGTGTTCCTGGCCGTGCCCTTTTCGCTGGTGGGGGCTATCTGGTTTATTTACCTTCTGGGCTACAACATGAGTCTGGCGGTGTGGGTGGGCATGATCGCCCTGGCGGGCCTTGACGCCGAAACCGGCGTTATCATGCTTTTGTATTTGGAACATGCTTATGAGGACGCCAAGAAAAAAGGACTCATGCATAAGCTCGTTGATCTGAAAGCGGCCATCGATCAAGGCGCCGTGCAGCGCGTGCGGCCTAAGATAATGACCGCATCCGTAATCATTGCAGGTTTGCTGCCCATCATGTGGAGCGCCGGCACAGGCTCGGACGTCATGAAGCGCATTGCCGCACCCATGGTCGGCGGCGTGATCACCTCGGTGATAATGGAGCTTTTGGCCTATCCGGCGATTTATTTACTTTGGAAAAAACGTTTTTTAACAAAACAATCATAAACTTTTTCCAGGAGGATCTGAGTATGCGTTTTTTAAAACTATCTTTTAAAGTTGTCCCGGTTGCTTGCACCGTCGCGGCAATCATGACGGCTTCAATCGTTGGGCAAACAACAAAAAGCGGGCAGGCAGACACCGTAAAAAAAGTTGCTGCCGCAAAGCAGCTCAAACCGCAGACAACCTGCCCTATCCAGGGCGAGATCATCAATAAAAAGCTGTTCGTTGATTACAAGGGCAAAAGAATTTACGTTTGTTGCCCAAGCTGCATGGATTCGGTAAAGGCCAACCCGGAAAAGTATATTGCAAAATTAAAAGCCCTGGGTCAGGATGTGGAAACGATCGGCGCGGCAAAAAAGAAATCGGACAAATCGGCGCCGGCAGACACGTCCATGAAAAACATGAACATGACCGCTGATTCCGCCTCAAAAGTCTCTGAGGCCGGTTATTGGACGTGTCCGATGCATCCGCAAATTCATCAGGCGACCGCGGGCCAATGCCCGATTTGCGGAATGAACCTGGTGTACCAAAAGAGCGACAAGAGCGCCGCCCAACCGATGGGTAAGGGTAAATGAAGATGTAATGATGTCGGCATTAAGAATGTGTTATTTTAATGCCGAATTATGATAACTGCATCATTGGATAAAAAAAAGATAGCGCGGTCGTTCGGTTTAAAAGCCCGGAACTATTGCGCCTATTCCGATTTTCAGATTAAATCCCTTGAGATTTTGCATGGTTTAATAAAAGATATGCGGTTTTCGCATTCGCATCCCTGGATTGATCTGGGGAGCGGCCCCGGATTGTTTCGGGCAAAAGTGCAATCGATTGCGTCGGGCGTGGATTGCGTCTGTCTCGATCTTGCTTTTGATGCATTATGCGTTCTTAAAAAGCAAGCAACAGGGACCGTTGCCGCCGTTCAGGCCGATATCGAAAACCTCCCGCTAAAAACGGAACGCTTTGCCGTGGCCGTCATGGCATCGACCCTGCAATGGATTACGGACCAGGCCGGTGCGATTCGCGCCGTGCACGGGCTGCTTGTCCCCCGGGGGCATTTTCTTTTCGCGGTATTTTTGGAAGATGCTTTTACCGAAATCAATACCCTGCGTGCGCGCTGGGGCCTTTCCCAAACAATCCGGCTTATAAGTAAGGAGATGCTTGACACTATGATCGCATCGGCCGGCCTTAGGATTCTAAATAGCCAAGAAGTGCGCGAAAAGGAATACTATCCCAGCGCCTGGGACGCCCTGAAAAAAATCAGCGGGATCGGTGGGTGCGCATGCCTTGGACCGCGGATGCCGCGGCGGAAAGTTTTTGATTTTTGCCGGGAGTATGAACAATCTTTTAGGGCGGAAAAGGGCGTTCCGCTTACTTATCACGCGGTGATTGGTGTAGCGCGGAAGAATGCAAAAAAATGCTTTTTATAACCTCACCCCTTCACCCCGGCCTTCGGCCACCCCTTTTCCCCTCTCCGAATCGGAGAGGGGCCAGGGGTGAGGTCAAAAAAACAGGTATACTTTTTGTAGACACTTTCGATATATTACTTTAGCCGCTGTTAATAACATTTTTAAGTTTTTTTAGATATGCATCATGTCCAAAAAAGTTTTATTATGAAAGGTTTTTTTATCACCGGTACCGGGACGGACGTGGGCAAAACTTATATATCCGCTCTGTTAATGCGGGCGTTCTCCAAAATGGGGCCGGCGACCTATTTTAAACCCGTTCAAACCGGTTGCGCCCGGGATGAAGCAGGCGAATTGGGAGCGCCGGATTTTGAATATTTGCTCAAGAACGGTCTAGTTCAAACAGCGCCGTATGAGGTTCATGTTCCCTACCGCTTCGAACCGGCCTGTTCGCCGCACCTTGCCGCCCGTTTGGCAAATCAAACTATTTCGCTTGACCATTGCAACGAATGCCTGCAAATTCTGGGCCGCGACAATATGGTGGTTTTGGCCGAAGGCGCCGGCGGCGTGGCGGTTCCTCTTGGTAAAGATGTTTATATGTACGATTGCATGCGCGCCTTCGGCCTTCCGGCAATTCTGGTAACCACGCCGGACCTCGGCACACTTAACCACACCCTGCTTTCGTTTTCGGTCCTTTTGCAAAAGGGCATTCGGGTTGCCGGTATAATCGTTAATAACAGCAAAAACAATAATGAAAATTATATTTACCGGGAGAACATATCATTTTTAAAAGAATATTTTAATCCTATACCCATGCTTGAAGTTAAATTCGGCGCTCAAAACAATGATGCAACAGAAAGTTATTGTAATGACCTTGGACAAAAGATTTAACCATATCTGGTTCCCCTTTACCTGCTCGCAGGACGCCGCGGATTATCCGCCCGTTATAATTGAACGCGGCCAAGGTTTGTATCTTTACGACCAAAGCGGGAAAGCCTACTTAGATGCGGTGGGATCGTGGTGGGTAAGCATCTTCGGCCATAACCATTTGCGCATTACCGGCGCCATCAAAGCCCAGCTTGACCAATTGGAACATGTGCTCATGGCTGGATTTATCGCGGAGCCGACCTTGAGGCTCACGGAATTGTTAACCGCAATGGTCCCGCCTGCGCTCAGCCGCATTTTTTATTCGGACAACGGCTCGACCGCGGTGGAAGTCGCCCTTAAAACGGCGCTGCAATACTGGGCCAACCAAGGCAATGCGCGCCGATCCGAGTTCGTAAGCCTGAGCGGCGGCTACCACGGCGATACGCTCGGCGCCATGTCGGTGGGAGGCATTCCCGGATATCATGCGCTTTTTCACGAGCGCTTTAAAAAGCAGCATTTTGTAAACGCCCCCTATTGCTACCGTTGTCCGGTGGGGCGTTTAAAGGAAACGTGCAATGCAGAGTGCATGGATTCGCTCCAGGAATTCTGCGCCACGCAGGGCGACCGCCTTGCCGCTTGTATATTCGAACCCATGGTGCAAGGCGCGGCGGGCATGCGTGTGTATCCGGCCAAGGCGCTGGAACGGTTGTTTAATATATGCGCCTCCTACGGGGTTTTAACGATTGCCGACGAAGTCGCCATGGGGTTCGGCCGGACCGGTAAGCTCTTTGCCTGCGAGCATGCACAGCGCGTGCCGGACATTATGTGCGTCGCCAAGGGACTTACCGGCGGCTATTTGCCGATGGCGGCGACGTTGGTTCAGGAGCGCATCTACCAAGAATTTTGCGGGGATTTTATGTCGGAGCGGACCTTTACACATGGTCATACCTTTACCGGAAATCCCCTGGCCGCGGCCGCGGCCTGCGAAACATTGACCTTGATAAAAGAAAATAATATACCTTCTTCGCTGGCGGAAACCGCGGCATTTTTCAGGACGCGCCTGGAAGAATTCAATGAATTTGATATCGTCGGCGATGTCCGTTCCATCGGCATGGTCGGGGCGCTGGAATTGGTTGCCGATAAAAGAACCAAAAATAAATTGTCTCCCGAAAAACGGACGGCTTTTCATATCTGCCGGCAGGCGCTGCGGCACGGCGTGCTGATTCGGCCGCTGGGCGACGTCATCTATTTTATCCCGGCTTATACTATTACCACGACAGAAATCGAAACCATGTTCCTGGCTGTCAAGCAGGCGATCAAAGAAACCCTTTATGAATGATATTCCCCTTTATGCGCGCATCCATAAATTTTTAAACGGGCAACAGGCGGCCGGCCGGCTCCGCCGTCTTGCGGAACCCGCCAAAGAAAAGATTACTGATCTGTCTTCAAACAGCTACCTAGCGCTGAATAATAATCCAGCCGTGCTCTCCGCGGCACGGGAACTCGCGCAGGGTGATTATGCGGGCAATTGTGCTTCGCGCTTGATTACGACCCGATCGGCTTTGTATCCGGTTCTGGAAAGCTTTATCGCGGATTGGCAGGCAACCGAATGCGCGCTTGTTTTTAATTCGGGATATTGCGCTAATCTTGGTGTATTGCAGGCGCTTTGCACACCCGAAACCGAGGTGTTTTGCGACCGGCTCAATCATGCCTCCATCGTCGATGGCATAATGCTTTCCCGCGGCCGCCTGATCCGATATCGTCATGGCGATATGGATGATCTTAAGGCGCGCCTGAAACTATCTGAAAGTAAAGATAAAATCATCGCGACCGATACGGTGTTCAGTATGGATGGCGACCGCGCGCCGCTGGCCGATATCTGCGAATTAGCACGGAGCAATAAATGCGCGGTCATGATCGACGAGGCGCATGCCACCGGTGTCCTGGGCAAAGAGGGAAGCGGCCTTGCGCACGAATGCGGGGTTGCCGGGGAGATCGATATTCACATAGGTACCTTAAGCAAAGCCGTGGCCGGTATGGGCGGCTATTTTGCCGGAAGCGCGCTCATGCGCGATTATTTAGTTAATCGGGCCCGAAGCTTAATTTATTCCACGGCGCTGCCTCACTCCGTAATCGCTTTCGACCTTGCCGCCCTGCGCTTTATCCGAATGCATCCGGAATTCGGCCCACGGCTCTTGTCGCGTGCGGAAATCCTGCGTAACGAACTGCGCAGCCTTGGCTTTAGTGTGCTTGAGTCCACAACCCAGATTATTCCCTGCGTGCTGGGGTCGGAAAACGCCGCGCTTGACTGTAGCGCTTTTTTGCGGCACACCGGCATTGTTGTTCCCGCCATTCGGCCGCCGACCGTTCCCGCCGGAACGGCACGGCTGCGCTTTTCGGTCCATAGCGGCTTGACGGACGATAATATCGCCGCCCTCATTGGCGCCATGAAAGAATGGAAAACAGCGCATGCCTGAACAACCGATCGTGCTGGGAGGTTGGGCGCTCAAACCCCAAATTCTTGCGCCGTGCTTCGGTGAAGACGCCGTGTATATTGACATTAACGAACTTATGCCGCAGGTTGTTTTTGGGAATGCTCTTTTGACCGATTGGAAAGACATCATTTACAGCCGCGTAAAACAGGCCTGTGGAAAAAGCGCCCCTGTTCTGTGCGGCTGGTCGACCGGCGCCTTGCTTGGTTTTGCCCTGGCAGAGTGGGTTCGCCCGAAAAAATTAATACTCATTTCCGCAACGCCATCATTTTGCCGCCGCGAAGGATTCCCTCACGGTCAGAAACGCGCAACGCTTATTTCCATGCGCGAGGCCCTTTTTAAAGACCGGGTCAAAACCTTATCGCAATTTTCCGCGAATTGCGGATTGCCGGAGGGAAAGAGTACATTTTCGGATTGCCCAACGGAAGCGTTGCTTGCCGGGCTCGTTTTTTTGGAGCAGGTCAATTTATTGC
>JAQUMP010000225.1 GCA_028718065.1 Chitinivibrionales bacterium
AGGGACCCTGCGATCGTTGCATCAATTCGTTGACGAATCGGGCTGCACCATGGCGGTGCGCCTGTTTGCGGGAGGCCCCGAGATTACGGAATGCATCACGCCGCACGGAAGAAAATTTACGTTAATTAATCTTCCCTATTTTCTTGCATCTAAAATCGGCGACCATGTCGCGTGGGCGCAATTTCTGGCATCCGATAAAAAACGATAATTTTCCTTTTTATCTGACCACCACGCATTTCTTCGTGCTTGTAAATTCCCCTGCCGTAAACTTAAACAGGTAAACCCCCGGCGCCAGGCCCGCCGTTTCTATGGCCTGCCGATACCGGCCCGCCGCAAACACGCGCTCCCCTATCGTTATTACTTTCCGTGCGCGAAGGTCCGTCAGACTCATGAAAACAGCGTTTGCATGCGGCAACCGGAATGCGATTTGGATCCGGCCGCCAGCCTGGTCGGGACCGTTCAGATCCATGCCGAAGGAAGACGGCGCGCCGGTGGCGCTTGCAAGGCGCGCGACCGGGGTGGCAAGCATGTTTACAACCGCGATACCGCAGGGCATTGCCGCGGCGCTGTACAGGGTAGCCGTGTCGCTGCCGTCAAGCTTTGCCGAGCGCACGGCCAGAGCGCCGGCTTCGGTCCAATAGAGCCGCCGGCCGACGTTGTCTATGGCAAGATATTGGGGGCGCGCAAGGTTGTTAAGAATGGCCGTTGCGCCCGATCCATCGAGCGCCGCGCGGCCGATGGCGTTGTTGTTCGCATCTGTCCAGTAAAGCTTCCCGCTATCGAGGTCGAGCGCCACGCCCACCGGACCGCCCAGGCCCGTCACGATGTTCTGGGGCAATGCCCCGGCCAAAGCAGGGGCCCGCGCGATTGCACCCGCGTCGAAATCCGCGAAGTACACCATTTGCGCTTTTTGATCGATAGCAATCCCGTTGGGCGAATGAGCGCTTGCGGAACCGAAAGAAATGAGCGCTTCCGCCGAAGATCCGTCGGTATTCGCGCGAAAAATCGCCGGGCCGGAAGCTAAATTCGTACCGGTCCAGTATAATTTATGGGCCGACTGGTCCAGGGCAATGCCGCGCAAGCACGATTGCAAAGAAACGGTAATAGCGGTATCGCCGAGGTCTCCGTTTGCAGATCGGACATGCGCATTAAGAAAGGAAAGCTCCGTCCAGAAAACGCCGTTACCGGCGCTATCGGCGGCGATGGCCTGCGGCAGCGACCCGGCCGGAAGCGGAAGCGTTTTCCGGGCCAAACCGGCGCCGTCGGCGCGAAGCAGACGCGGCCCGGCAAAATCCGATTCCATCCAGTACACCGTAGCGCCCGTACTTTGGTAAAAAGCGCCCGCTGCAAAGAGCAGTACAAGCGCCACAAACGTTTTTTTTCCCATCACCAACTCCTTTGTCACTCGCTACCTGCAATCGGGCGTGCGGTTTGGGCCCCTCAATTCCGGGAGGGATAAATTCCCGTGAGCGCGATAATGTAATTAACACTGGTATAAGGCGGCATATTGGGATGGGCCTGGCCGCTTCCGGCCGTGCCCACTACCACCGCGCCCGTGGCCAGCGTGGCATTGGCCGTTTTGCCATAGGACGGCGTGGCCGAAGCATTGCGCGAAGGCAATGCGCGCTGTGGACTGTCCGTGGTGGCCACGGTGGAATCCACGCTAACGACCGCGCTGTGCGTATGGGCAGGCATCTGCGCCGCCGTTAGGGTCACGGCCTCCTGGCCGCCCATTTCGCCCAGAGTCCTGGAAGTCAAGTTTACGCCCGCACCTGCGTCTAAAGGAAACCGGCCGCGCAGGTCGGGCAGGGCGAAGGTGCTGGTGCCGTTACCGCCGTAGGTTGTGCCCAGAAGCGAAAAAAGCGCCGTGTTCTGGGATAAGAGTGCCGTCGCAGAAGGCCCATCCGGTCGGCGCGAAATTTCCCGCGAAAATTTTAATTTCGCCGAGGAAATTATTCTGGGCATTTACGTATAATGCGCAAGCAAACAATGCAATCGTGCCGGCAGGAACCAGCTTTTGCAGCAAAGCCCGTATGCTCTCGAAAGTCGCTGCCATAAAATCTCCCTTCGCTGGTAAAAAAAATCGTCTTGACCCCTTGCAGTTAATCAGAGCAAAGCCTATGCCATTTTTCATAGGATTATCATAGCTGGGTAGGCGCAAAGCCAGACAATAAGATATTCGCAAAACCGGGAATAAAATTCTTATTTTTGGAACCGGGCAACAATGTCATTAAATGTATTTTTAGAGAACCGGTAATTATTATTGGAAGACGAGGCGAAACTTTACTATGGCGGTAAACGTTCGGGATTTTTTCCATAAACACGGCGCAATATATTTACAATACACAATACTTTGCGCCGTGTTTTTTATAAATTCTCTTTTCATTATTAAATACGTCAGCCGCACCAGGGTTCCGCCGACCGTTTTTATAGCCGCCTATTTTCTCGTTGTCATCGGCATCCTTTACCTTTACCCCAAAATCTTCAGGCGTTTTGTCCGATTTGAAACGGCGCTATTCTGGGCAACAACCTTTCTATGCGCCGCGCTCTTTTTCGTGCTGATCCACTCCATTAAAATGCTTGACGTTCAGGTAGACCGGGTGACGGCGATCACCTATTGGAACGAATACCTCTTTAAAGGGGTTTTTCCCTACCTCAGCCGCACCCAGTTCGACCAGGGCCCGTCCGGCCTGCCGGGGCTCTTTTTAATTGCCATGCCGTTCCAGCTCGCGGGTGATGCCGGCTATTTGCAGGTCGCGACTTTTCTTCTTTTTGCGTTCGTGGTGCGGAGCGCCGGTAAGGGGGTCCGGTCGCACCAGATTTTGCTGCTCCTGCTTTCTTCGGCCAGTTTTTTATACGAGGTCGCCGCCAAAAGCGAACTATTCAGCAATATGGTCTTTATCGTCGGCGTCATTGCTTTTGCGGAACATATCAAACATGCCAAGACAAACGCAAAAATTATTATGCTTGCCTGCTTAACGGGCCTCGCCTGCTGCACCCGGGGCATCGTTGCCGTTCCCGTGCTGCTCTACTTCCTGCGCTACTTTACAATAAAAGAAATGAAAACGGCAATTTTGTTTTACGCCGTTTCACTGGGAATTTTTTGTTTGCTTATCGTCCCGTTTCTTTTCTGGGACTTTGGGGCTTTTATGGAAAACTCGCCGCTGGCATTTCAGACCAACAAAACCAGCCCTTTTTTTTCGGGCGGCATGCTCCTTCTGGCCTTGATAATAGGATTAAGAAAACCCACCTATCGCAAGACTTTGATGATAGCGGGCTTTGCGCTTTTTGTGCTTATGCTGTTCACCTTTATCTCTCTCATTCATGCGCACGGCCTCACTCAGGCGTTTTATGGGTCAAAAATGGACATCTCTTATTTTACGATTTCGCTGCCCTTTTTGCTTTTAGGGTTCGGCGTAATAAAAAACAGCTCAAAATCGTCGGATTTGCCGCCTCCCTAAGCGACCAAATCGTTCATAGAGATAAACGCGAAAAATCGCGTCTCTACCCTAAGAAACCTCTTGATTCAAAATCACCGGGATAGTACCATTATGGTTAATTAACCGCACGACCAGTTGCATCGTCCATCGATCGAATATCAGCGTCGGCGCATCCGAATTGCCGGCAAAATCCGACTGTCCGCCTATGATGAAAAAAATCTTAATCGTCGACGACAGCAGAGACATCCGTGACTTGGTCCGGGTAACGCTGGGAAGCGACCAGTATGAAGTTCTGGAGGCCGCGGACGGCAATCAGGCCCTGGCGCTCGCCGCCAAAGCGCGCCCCGATCTTATCATCATGGATATCGTCATGCCCGGATCCATAGACGGTTTTGAGGCGGCCCACTTAATAAAAAACAATCCCGCGACCAAGGCGACCCCGATCATTTTTTTGACCGGCACGGGAAAAGGCGCCACCAGAGGCAAAAAGCCGGTCGAGGCGGCCGAGTATTTTACCAAGCCCTTCAGCCCCTTGCAGCTTCTTGACAAAGTCGAGGAAATCCTGGAAAGCTGAGCGGCGCTCCCCTATTCCCTATGCATTTCCTTAAACCCCGACGAACCCGCCAACTCGAAAGCGCCCTGAGCGCATCCCAGATCCAGTCGCGCATGTACGCGCAGGACCTGGCCAAGGTGTACCGGGTGGCCAAGAGCAAAAACAAGGAGGCCGCGGACAAACACGCTCAGCTTGTGCACTACGCCGCCGACCTGCGGCAGTCCATTTCGGACATGAAAAAAGTTTACCTTAAGTTGCAGGAATCCTATTACGATACCATCCACAAGCTGGTGCTGGCGGCCGAATACAAGGATAAGGAAACCGGGCGCCATATTACCCGTATGTGCAGTTATTGCGTCGTGCTCGCGGAAAAGCTGGGGTTGACGAAAAAAGAGGTCCAGAATATTTTTTATGCCGCGCCCATGCACGATGTGGGCAAAATAGGCATTCCCGATACCATCATCATGAAACCCATGCGCCTGACGACTGAGGAAATGGAAATCATGAAACGGCACACCATCATCGGATCGAATATTCTGGCCAATTCCAAGGCCGAAATATTGGTCCTGGCGCAAAAGATCGCGCTGTGGCACCACGAAAAATGGGACGGCAGCGGCTATCCGCACGGCCTGACCCACCAGAGCATTCCGCTGATGTGCCGGATCGTCGCGCTGGCCGACGCCTTCGACGCGCTCACCTCCAAACGGCCCTATAAAAACTCCTGGCCCATCGACGTGGCCTGCGATATCATTAAAAAAGAGAGCGGCAAAAGTTTTGACCCCGATATAACCGCGGTGTTTTTCCGGCACCTTGACGATCTGCTAAAAATCAAGGCCGATGTGGAATCGGTGGAGAGCGACGGCAACGCGATTGTCCCCGATCTTTTTAATCCGCCGGAAATATTGCTTAAACCAAAAAGAAAGAATTAATACCTCTAAATCTCCTTTTTGTTAAAGCCCAGAATCAACAACGCGGACAACAGGCAGATATACAAAAGCACATTCAGCGCGGGATGCACGGGCCCCAGGTTGGTAAATTCGCTTTTGCTGATGAGCGTGCCGCAATAGGATTGCAGCATGAATATTTTAGGATAGATTATTCTCCAGAACGCCGGGTTTGCGGCGCCGGCCGACGGCATCATGGACTGCACCGCGGTATTATTCATAAGTAAATAACCGCCCTCGGAAACAAGCCCCACGATAACGATCCCAAGCGTCGCCAGCGCGCTGATAAAATCCGGCAGGTAAAGCGTAAGCAAAAATACGCAAACGATAATAAACAAAATATTTATAGAGCTCACCAGCGAAGCCAAAAGATAGCCGGGAATAACGCCGCCGGTTTTGGCCCAGGTAATGCAAAAAATCGTGGTATGCAGCACGAACATAAACCCCGCCGACAAAATCCAAACGCCAAGCACCCGGCCCAGAGCGTACTGCCAACGCACCACGGGGCGGGACAAAAAGAGCACCGTGCTGCCGTCCGCAAGGTCGCGGCCGAAAATTTTCATGGAGAGCATGGCCACCATAAGAAACATACCGATGCAGATTACCTGAAAAGCAATGCGCGAGGCCTGCCACGCCACCGTTAAATTGTCGAGCTGGCGGCCGTTTACATTGTAGCTGCCGCCGTAACAGGAGCGGATCGTGAGCACGAGCAGCACGGAAATGCCTAAAAGAACCAGAAAACTTTTCTGGCGGAGCTGGTCGGCGATGGTGTAGAGAATAATTTTAAGAAGGTTGTTCATAGGAATTTTAAATTTATAGCAAAAACGAACTACCCCGCAGCAACCTGGGAGGCATCTTAACAGCAACTCACCCCTTCCGTCCCCTCTCTCGCGAGAGAGGGGAAACCGAAGCGAAGCGAGGAGGGGTGAGTTAATTTCGGTTTAAGCATTCTTCCCGCTTGATGTTTCCACGTACCGGATAAAAACGTCTTCCAGCGTTTCATTTTCTTTGACGATATTTTTAATAGTGTCTTTTACCAGTATTTTCCCTTTGTAAATTATTCCGGCGGAGGTGCAGGTTTTTTCGGCTTCGGAAAGCTGGTGGGAATTTACCACCACGGTCACGCCGTCCGCCTTAAGGTTCTCCAGAATTTTGCGCACGTCCCGGATGCCCAGCGGATCGAGCCCGGAGGCAGGTTCGTCCAGAATGAGCACGGCCGGTTTGCCGATAAGCGCCGCCGCAAGACCCACGCGCTGCTGCATGCCCTTGGAATAGGTCGCGCTGCGCTTGTGCTCCGGACCATGCATGGAAACGATTTCGAGCACGCGGTCGATTTCTTTGCGGGCCTCGCTCCCGGAATATCCGGTGAGGGGGGCAGGC
>JAQUMP010000226.1 GCA_028718065.1 Chitinivibrionales bacterium
CGGCGTTTATTCGGTCCAAGCGGTTCAGCTCTCCGCAAGGACCAGGGCGCTTATCAGGGGAATCCATGTTGTCCATGACACAACCGTTCCTGCCGATACCCTTCGCAAACCCGGAGAGATCAAGGTCGCCATCCCCGCGAACATCGATGCCGTAAACGGATATCTTTATGTTCCCGGCACAACCATTGATACTTTTCTAAATGGCAATAATGGATATGTCACGTTGGATTCGGTCCCTGCCGGCGTGGACCTTCCGGTCTGCTATGCAATCAGGAACAACCCGGCATTACCGCAGCTTGTCCGGGGCAGCGTTTTGGTCGCGCCGGGCGGTTCCTTTACAATATCGTATTGGGGCTGGCAATCGTCGAAGAAACTTTTTCTTAACACCACGGCCTCGGGGGCGAATGTGGCCGGTACGGTCACGGATTTTCCCGTGCTGGTGCGCCTGAACGCGGGCAATTTTGACTTCCGCCGGGCAACCGGCAACGGCGCGGACATTCGCTTTACAAAATCAGACGGTTCCCCCGTTCCCTATGAAATCGAGCAATGGGATTCCGCAAACGCGCAGGCCGCGATCTGGGTGAAAGTCGATACGGTTTACGGAAACGACAACACGCATTACCTCACTATCTACTGGGGCGCCGGGGCGGGCGCGGCAACCTCATCGCTCTCCAACGGCGCCGCGGTGTTCGACACGACCGGCGGTTTCGTGGGCGTATGGCACCTAAACACGCTCTCCGATGCCACCTTGAACGGCAACACTCTTACCAACAACAATTCAGCGCACATTACCTCCGCCCTTATCGGCGGCGCGCAGAGTTTTAACGGGAGCGCATACCTGTCCGCGCCTGATAAAACCGCGCTTAATCCCACGGCGAGCATCACGGTCTCCGAATGGGTAAACTTGACAAACGACTCATTAGACCAGAAGATCGTCGGCAAATCGCTTCACAAAGGCGGATATATTCTCGGCGTCGGCCGGGATTCGGCGGGGAATAAGACCCTATATCCGGAAATCAGGGACAGCGTGGACACCTTGGTCTCTTTTTGGTCCGGAGCGTTTTCTAAAAACACCTGGACGCACCTTGCCTTTTCGTACGCGACGGGCGGCGCCATGAACGGATACATCAACGGTCTTCCGGTAAATTCGATCCCGGCGAGTTCCCTGCCGACAGGCGTAGAAGCGGGTGATTTAGTGATCGGGGCCGCGCCCTTTGGTCCATCAACTTTTTCCGCAATCGGCCAAATCGACGAAGTGCGCGTAGAAAACAAAGCCCGCTCCGCCGACTGGATTAAACTGTGCGCTATGAACCAGAAAGCGGATGATGTGTTGGTGATAATCAAATAATTGATTTAATCTCTTTGATAAGGAGGGAATAATGCGGGCGACAAAACCGGTCTTGTTTTTGTTTATTACGGCGATCCTCGTCGGTCCGGCTTTTGCGGCGATGGCAACCTTTTATGTTTCCCCGACCGGCTCGGACCAGGCGGCCGGGACCCAATCCGCGCCTTTTGCCACGCTTGCCAAGGCAATGGCCGCGGTCAAGACCGTCAACGCAAGCATGACCGGTGATATTGTCGTGTATTTACGCGGCGGCAGTTATATGGTAACGTCAACCCTGGCATTTGCCGCTGCGGACGGAGGGAAGAACGGCTTCAACGTGATCTACCGGGCCTATCCCGGAGAGAAACCGGTCATCAGCGGCGGCAGGCAGATAAGCGGTTTTACCGGAACCGGAAATATAAAGTCGGTAACTATCCCTGAGGTAAGTGCGGGAACCTGGTATTTTAACTCGCTGTTTGTAAATGACAACCGGGCGACAAGGGCGCGCTCTTCCATTCTTACCATGGCGGCCGCCAACGGCGCCGGAAATTCTTTTACCTACGGCGGTTCCGACATGACTGATTATCAAAACCCCGCCGATGTAATGGTTACCTGGTACGAATTCTTTGCAACATACGAAAGCTATATTTCCAGTCTCAATACTTCTTTAAAAAGCGTCACCCTGAGCTCTTCGTTTCCGTATCCCTTAGGGCAGAACAGCGCCGGTGATGGTAACCGTTACTTCGTCGAGAACGCGTATGAGCTGCTCGACAGTCCGGGCGAATGGTATTTGAACCGTCAAACGGGGGTCCTGTATTATTATCCACTGCCGGGTGAAAATATGAACGCTGCGACGGTAATCGCGCCGGCACTTACGCAAACGTTGATTCAATTATCCGGTACGTCAAGCCAGAAAATTCAATATCTGAATTTTGACGGACTTACTTTTTCCCATACCGATCCAAACCTGCCGCATACCGGAAGCATTGATAATAGTTCCCAGGCCGCCAGCCATCAAAAAGCCGCGATCATGGCCACAAATATCCAGAATTGCAGTTTCAAAAACTGTGAAATTGCCCATGCCGGTGAATTTGGCATTTGGCTCGGCGATGGTTGTACCTACGATCTAATTCAAAATTGTAATATCCACGACCTTGGCGCGGGAGGAATAAAAATCGGAACAGAGAACACGGCGCTGGATGGGCACAATACTATCGACAATAATTATGTCCATGATGGCGGATACATCTTTGGTGGAGCGACCGGCATCACTATTTTCAAAAATTCATATAATACTATCAGTCATAACGAGGTCTGTAACTTCTATTATACCGGTATTTCCGTGGGTTGGAATTGGGGCTATGGTACAAGCACGGCCCACGATAATATTGTCGAGTATAATTCCATCCATGACGTACTTAAAGGCATGTTGAATGATGGTGGCGCAATTTACACTCTTGGTGAATCGCCGGGAACGATCATCCGACATAATCTGATCCACGATGTTAATTCTTACGCCAATGGCTGGGGTTATGGAATTTATGGTGATGAAGGGAGTTCGTCGATTTTAATAGAAAACAATGTCGTTTATAAGGTAAATACCGGTTTGTACAATTTGCATTACGGCCAAAACAATACGGTACGTAATAACATTTTTGCATTCTCCGCCAATTGGGCCTTAAGCATTGGACGTGTGGACAAGAATTCAAGCTGTAATATTAATCATAATATTATTTACACGACCAGCAGCTCCATGTACTTTCCGCAGGCTTCCGCCGTCACGCTCAGCGCGGATTACAATGTTTACTATAATCCCAATGGCGCTTTGAGTTTTCTCGGAAACAGTTTTGCCAACTGGCAGACACTGGGTGAGGACCAACATTCCGTAGTTGCCGATCCGTTATTTGTAAATCCGAATTCTTATGATTTTAATTTGCAGCAAAACTCGCCGGCCTATCAGCTCGGCTTTAAGGCGATCGACATAAGCGCCGTTGGTTTATATAAAAACGGGACAACCGGCGTCTTTCGGGGCGACGGTGTGCCGGTTATTGCAAAAAGCGGAACGGTTTTAACGGCGACTTTCAGCCGCGCAAATTCCCGGCTGATGATCGCTCTTACGTTGCAAGAAAGTGCTGCCGTAAAACTGGCATTGTATGACGGCGCAGGCAGAATGGTTAAACAATTAAAAAACGAGGTCCTGACCGCCGGAGCGCATTGCCTGAGCTTTACCTTAGATAAATTGTTTGCGCCCGGCGTCTATTTTGTGCGCTGTACCTCCGGCGCCGCGATGGTCATGACAAAAGCAATAAAGGAGTAGCTTGACACAAAGATATATCCACCTCCTCAACTTCCTAACGGTCAGGAGTCGCTCCATGCGAACACGTAGTATTGCTACGACGGGTCTCTCGGTACTGCTTGGGTTTATCGGATTGTCCGCCCAGACGATTTCGATCAGCGGCACGCTCATCGACGCGCAAACCCTGGCCGCGGTCCAGGGCGCAACGGTGAACCTGGTCGGGAAAAGCATGACCACCACAACCAATGCGCAGGGCGTTTTCGGCTTTCAGAACAGCACGACTGTTTTTAACGAAAAAGCGCCCCGATCGGTTAGAACGGACAATATTTCCATTCGGGACGGCTTTTTACGTATTGTCAATGGTTCCGGCTTTCTTAAAAACGCCGTGGTGGAGCTCTTTGACGCGCGCGGAAGGTGCCTTTTTAGGGAAACGATTAAAAACCCCGACGGCGGCAGCCAAAATTACGCCCTGCGGTCCCTGGCCGGTTCGCGCGCCTTTTTCCTGCGTGTCAATGCAAACGGCGCAAGCGCCGTCCGCAAACTGATAACCACCGGCGGCAAAAATTCGCTGTCAATCAATTTTGCGGACCAGGGCGGGGCGCTTAAAAAGTCTTTGGCGGCGGTTATTGATAGTATCGTTATAACCAAAACGGGATACCAGGCAAAGACCGTCACCCTTACCGCATATCTTGTCTCGCTCGGCAATGTGCCGTTATTTAAAACCGGAGCATGTGTCTGGAGCGAGCAAATCCTTAATGGTGACGGGACCATAAACTGGACGCAATACGAAAATGTCGCCGCGCATGCGGGCGAATTGGCCCAACGGGATTACCTGCTTGGTCCGAAATATTGCTATTACCATCCGCAAACGGAAGCGTTTCCCACGCTGGCGTTGCAGGGCGATGCAAGCGGGTGGGAGGGCCCGGCGGAAATGAAAATGCCCGATTCGCTTTCGTCAAACAGGACCGACCATTATTTTGAACATGCCGGCCCGCTGGTGTATGTTCCCGACGATGCGAACAATGCCGGCGTGATTGAGGCGGCAAACGGCGAACATTTCTGGTTTGATGAGTATCCCTCGCTTCAGCCGCAATACGCTTACTGGGACAGATTGCACTGGGACCCGCGCCGGAAAGGATGGTACACCAACACCGATCCGCAGGAACTCCACCAACCCGATTGGAACTCGCCTAAAAAACCCACGGCATTAGCCTTTCCAACCGGCGTGCACGGGTCGATAGTGGCTTATATTGCTTTTCAGAACGGGCTTATCGGCACGTTCCCCAACGTTCAGGCCTACTCGGTGGCGTCCGTGCTTGATTCTCTCGGCGGCCGATACCCGTTTGTACAATTGCCCGCAGGAAAGACGCCGATGGCCCTGACCGTAACTCCGGGCGGGGAGTTCGTTCTGGCCGCGGTATGGGATGCAATAAATCACAAAGGTCAGTTGGCGGTGATTGCCGTGCAAGGCCAGGTGCTCTGTTCTCAACCCTCTCGAACTTGGGACGACTTCTACAATGGCGTATGGATGTATGGCTTCCCGTACTCTATAACTACCAAGGGCATGAAGCTCCTTGGTTTTGTTGACCTGCCGATTGTCGCGCCTACGGCGATAGAGGCCGGTCACAATCTCGCGTTTATAGGATCGGGGCGCGCCGACACCAATATTAATGCCCATATCAATGCGCTTTTGGATAACCAGAGCGAGCGCGACAAATGGTACACCGGCAGCGCGGCTGCATGGCCTAATTACAAACGGACCGCCTCTGCGGGATATGTTATTGTGGCTTCACGAAGTGAGAATAAAGTGGTATTCGTCGATCTGCAACCGCTTTTAACCTACTATCGCACCATGTACTTTACAACGCAGGCGCGCTACAATGAGACTAAGAATGTGGGACCGGCGGCCAATCAATGGCCCTATCCCTTTGACCATTCTCCGGAGCAAACGCCGGTCGTGGCCTGCACGCTTGCCGTAGCGGCCCCCACGGCCGTGGCCGCGGGTTTGAGCGCCGGTTTTTGCGGCGGTCCCGGATATAAAGATTGCAACGTAATTTGCGGCTGGGACGCCTGGCGCTATAAGTTTACGGGAGGAAATTATAACGTGGTTTCTTCCTTCGGCGACGGCTATGCCTACATAACGACCATGGACGGCAGGCTGCTTATTTACACCGTGGGCGGCCTGATTACCGCAGCCGCCGCTACGCAACCTGTGCTTTACAAAACGATCAACATCGGCAAGAACCCCACCTCGATTTCGCACGGCGAGGGCGGCATGTTTCTGGACGATTTTTTCATTAATTGCCGGGGCGACAAATCCATCTATGCCTTGTCTACCAACGCCGGCGGCGATGTGATGTATGTTCTGCGCGACAGCCGCATCCAAGACCCGGTCATGGCTGAAAATTCTTTTCTGATTTATGAATGGGACATGACCTACTACCGATACTATATCCATGTGGTGGATTTTACCGGCAAAAATGTTTTGACCTATGTTTACAAGCAGGACTTTCCCGAACCTCCAAAGTTCGGCGCGGCTAGCGATCCGTTGCCCGGCCACCCCTTCGCGTATCAGCAGGGCGAAGTGCCGTGATGAGTATTAGATTTGCCTTGTAACCAAAATCCCTTTTTATCGAAAATAATTTTATATGTTTAGTGTTTAC
>JAQUMP010000227.1 GCA_028718065.1 Chitinivibrionales bacterium
GGGCCGCCTCCCCTGCTGCCCCAGCATCCGCAGCGCCTGGGCGTGACCGTAACCGACGACCTGCAACAGGCGCTCGCGGGCGCCCAGGTGGTCATGCTGCTGCGCCTGCAACTCGAACGCCAGGGCGCGGGGCTCTTTCCTTCGATCCGCGAATACCGCGAGCGCTACGGCCTTGACCTTGACAAACTCAAAAAACTGCCCGGCGACGTTTTAATCATGCATCCCGGTCCGATCAATCGCGGCATCGAGCTGGCGTCCAACGTGGCCGACGGCCCCCATTCGGTGATTTTAGACCAGGTGACCAACGGCGTAGCCGTTCGCATGGCGGCGCTCTATCTGCTGGGAGGCGGCGAGAATGCTTAAAAAGGAAAACGGCCAGACCCTCTTTCAAATCGACGCGACCCAGGCCACGCAGCCTCTTTTGATTACAGGCGGCCGGGTGATCGATCCGGCCAATACCATCGACGATATTGTCAAGGTGCTGATCGTAGACGGCAAGATCGTTTCCATTTCCAAGGAAACGCCGCCCATGTCGGAGCCGATCCGTGAGCTCGATGTAAGGGGCCAATGGGTGGTTCCGGGGCTTATCGATATGCATGTGCACTTGCGCGAGCCCGGGCGCGAAGACAAAGAAACCATTCTCACCGGCACCCAGGCGGCCGCGGCCGGCGGCTTTACCGGTATCGCCTGCATGCCCAATACCAATCCGGTGCTCGACGAAGAATCCAAGATCCGTTACGTTATCCAACGCGCCGAAGAGTGCCCTTGCCGCGTTTTTCCCATCGGCTCCATTACCAAGGGACTGCTGGGCGAAGAGCTGAGCCCCTTCGGCGAAATGGTGCATGCCGGCGCCGTGGCCGTTTCCGACGACGGCAAATCGGTGCGCAAAAGCGCGCTCATGAAAAACGCCTGTAATTATTCCAAATCCTTCAGCGTGCCCCTGATCTGCCATTGCGAGGAGAGCGACCTTACCGCCGGCGGACACATGAACGAAGGCGCCGTCTCCACGCGGCTGGGCCTGCGCGGCATGCCCGCGATCGCCGAGGAGATCGTGGTGGCGCGCGACATCATGCTGGCCGAATACACCGGCGCGCGCGTGCATATTGCGCATGTGTCAACAGCCGGGTCCGTTGAGCTTATCCGCGCGGCCAAAGCGCGCGGCGTGCGCCTTTCGGCCGAGACCTGCCCGCATTATATCGCCCTGTGCGACGAAGACTGTGCGACCTACGATACCAATAAGAAAATGAACCCGCCGCTGCGTACCCGCGCCGACCGCGCCGCGGTCATCGCCGGACTCACCGACGGCGCCATCGACTGCATCGCCAGCGACCACGCGCCGCACGTGTCCGAAGACAAAGACGTGGAATTCGACGCGGCCTCCTTCGGCGTGATCGGCATGGAAACCATGCTCGGCGTCGTTATGACGTATCTTGTCAAGAAAGACCTGCTGCTGCCGGCGGACCTGGTCGAAAAAATGAGCCTTAATCCCAGCCGTATCCTGGGGCTTGCAGGCGGCACGCTTTCCCTCGGCAGCAACGCCGACATAACCATTATCGACCCCCTGGCGGACTGGAAAGTCGACAGCCGCATGTTTTACTCCAAAGCCCGTAACTGCGCGTTTGAAGGATTTGACTTGCAGGGGTATGCCGGTTACACCATCCTGGGCGGCAGGATCGTTTATCAACGACGCAAACCGTAATTATCTCCGGCTGCGCCCGGGGTTTTTGTTTGTCAACTGGTGCGCGGACTACTTAATAGACGCGTAATCGATGTTGGTATTAATGGCGTGGTTCCCGCCGTTGATCGTGAGCACGGTTTTGGTGGTAGGGCCCTGCCAGATCACGCGGTAGGAAAGAAAGCCGATACTCACGGCAAATCCCCAGTTCTTGCGGTCGGCGCGGTATATGTCGTTTGTCCAGAAATCCTGATCCGAAACCGGCGTGCCGTAAATCTGGCGCAGATAATCCTTGAGCACGGTAAAATCGGCATAATACTGCGCCGGGTCGGGATGGTCCTGCTCCAGAAAATAACTGCCTTTTATAAGGTTGTCACCCGCGAAAGTATAGACGATCTTGCAGCTCATGCCAAGCAGGGAAATCTTATATTCGAGTTTATCGGCGCTGCTTTTTAAGGCGGGATTTGCCTCGGATTGCTCAACCTGACGGCGCGTAAAACCCCAGCGCGCTTTACGGAAATCAAACGAAGCGTCACCGCGGACGACGTCTAATAGACTTGTGGTCGGGCGCCGTCCGTCGGGGCTGACGGGCGGTTTATTGGCATTGCCGCTTCCAGCTAAAAGGGTTGCGCCGCCTGACCCGCCGCCGGATGCATTCGTCCCTTGTTCTCCGGACAAAAGTTTATTGGCCATAATATCGCTCTGGGTCGCATAGCGCCAGGTATTATCGCTGCGCAACAATACCTGTTTACCGTCGGGAGTGGTGGCGATCTGGTCGGCATAAAGAGCCGCGGCAAGGCAGAAGATTACCGCGCAACTACGCTTTATATATCCTTTTAATTTCATACAACAGGAGCCTCGTAGAATTATATGTTTATTATACCCTTAATACTTGATAAATTCAAGTACCTACCCACGAACGCTCGAACGCGCCAACGCTTTCATTAAAAACGCTAAAGTTGTTTCTCACAAATTCCGATACATTAAATAACTGGTTTCAAGATTCTTAATTCACCCAATAACCGACGGGATTCTTAAAAAGGAGGAGAGACGCATAATTCCCGGCGAATTCAGTTCAAGGTTCTCTGACAAGATCAACAATGGCTATGCGGCAAGGATGCCCATAGGATAAGTCAACTACAACATGGAGGTTTTCGATGCGTATCAATCATAACATTTCCTCGATGATCACCCAAGGTTCACTCTTTACGGTGAACCGGCAGATGGCCACTTCCCTGGAACGTCTTTCTACGGGTTTACGTATCAACCGCGCGAGCGATGACGCCGCCGGTCTCGGCGTTTCCGAAAACCTGCGCACGCAGGTGAATGGAACCGCCCAGGCAACTAAGAACGCCCAGGATGGAATCGCCGCCATAACCATCGCCGAAGGCGCCGCCAACGAAATTTCGGCAATCCTGCAACGTATGCGCGAACTTTCGATCCAATCGTCCAACGATACTCTCACCAGTGTCGAACGTTCCTATACAAACCAGGAATTTCAGGCGCTCAACGCCGAAATAGACCGAATTTCAACGGTAACGAACTATAACAAGCAGGATTTGCTTTCCACGGTGAGCAGCCGATTTGGTTTTAGCGGCGCTGCGGGCGGCGGGTCCGCTTTGTGGATAGACGGAAACCATAACCGCGGGTTCGACTCGATCACGATTTCGATCGATACTTTAACCTCGGCCGCAATCGGCGTTTCGGCGCTGGTCCTGACCGACCAGGCAAATGCCGCGAACTCGATTTCTTCACTTGACGCCGCCATCAACAGCGTCAACACCATGCGTTCCAACATGGGTGCTTTTATTAACCGTCTGGACCATGCCATCAACAACCTTAACATCAGCAATACCAACCAGCAATCGGCTGAATCGCTGATCCGGGACGTTGATTTTGCATCGGAAACTGCCCAGTATACCCGCAACCAGATCCTCACGCAGTCGGGAACGGCGATGTTGGCGCAGGCCAATACGCTGCCGCAGAGCGTGCTCCAGTTGCTTAAGTAAACGTTGGGTAAAGTTTGTTGGAAGAGGAAGCGGCCGGAAACGGCCGCTTCTTTTTTTTTAGAAAATTACTTCTTAGCGGGAGCGGCGACGGGGGCTGCTGCCGGAGAAGCGGCAGGAGTTGTTGCCGGGGCCTTTTGGGCCGTATCGACCGCTGCCGCTTTAACGGCCGTATCGGTTGTCGCCGGGGCCGGTGCCGGCATCGCAACGGTTTCGGTTTCGGTCGCCGGGGCTTTGGCCTCTTCGGCTTTTTTATTGCAACCGCCAAAAACCAAGGCCAGCACTGCTACGAACAATGCAACTTTTTTCATGGCAAACTCCTTGTTGTAAAGTATGGGGTAGGTTTGGTATAATACATCAACGGTAAATGGTGTATCGTTTTTTTAAAACGGATAATAAATATAATAAATTCTAAAAGCCGTGTCAATATAATCCCGCCGGACAACTTAACTAAAGGGATTACTTTACTAAACAGGAATCGTTTCCTTGGCCCGGAAAAAGGACGGTTTAAAATAAATGAGCTCGGGGCGTTTATAATGAACGAGCGAAAGCATCCCCACAAACAAGAAACCCGAGGCATAGAGCATGAGGAAAGGGCTGATGATATAATTATGGGACCCTAAAAACAGATAAACGCACGTTAAACAATAGATGCCGAGCATAAGTTCCACAATACAGGTAATATCTTTAAGCGGACGGTAGGTGGTTTGGGTAATGGAACCCTTTTTCGGGGTACGGTGAAAGGGCGATTCTTTGTGCAGCAGCGCCTCCAGGACGGCTTTGCCGTTATTCACGGCCAGGCCGGTGCCGATGAGCATCATGCCGGGAATTAAAAACAATTTTCTCCAGGAGAGTTGGCCCAGATAATACTGCGAAACCATGTACATGACCGAAGGGCCGCTCGTGGCGATGAGAATGGTCATGATGACCGCGATAAAAAACATAAACGACAGGTGAAAATGCGTGAGTAACAGGACCGGCATATTCAGCAGGGCCAGAAAGAGCATGACCGGGTGCACGACGTAATGCGTTAAGTGCAGGACCGCCTGAAGAAATTTAAAGGGCGGCATTCTTTTTTTGAGCAGAAGGGGAATAATTTTAAGCGCGGTCTGGATGGAGCCCTTGGCCCAGCGGAACTGCTGGTTTTTAAAGGCATTGATATCTTCGGGAATTTCGGCGGGAACGTCGATATCCGGCACATACTCGGTTTCCCAGTCCTTAAGCTGCATGCGATAGGAAAGGTCCATATCTTCCGTCAAGGTATCGTGCTGCCAGCCGCCGCAGGATTCAATGGCCGTGCGGCGGAAGATGCCGGCAGTGCCGTTAAAATTCATGAAAAGCCCGTTCCAGGAACGCGCCGCCTGCTCGATCATAAAATGGCCGTCGATGCCCATGGCCTGGCTGCGCGTTACCAAGGACGCGCTGCGATTGATATGCGACCAGCGGCCCTGCACCAGACCCAGGCGTGGACGGTCGATAAAAAACGCCATGGATTTTTTTAAAAAATCCGGCTTGGGCACGAAATCGGCGTCAAAAATCGCCACGAACTCGGCGTCCGTGAATTTAAGTCCGTTTTGCAAAGCGCCCGCTTTATAGCCGGTGCGGTCCATCCGGCGTACCACCGAAATACGGACCCCTTTTTTCAGGAGCTCGGCAATGACCGTGTCGACATAGGTGCGCGTTTCGTCGTTGCTGTCGTCAAGCACCTGGATTTCGTGTCTTGACGTAGGATAATCCATGGCCGCGGCGGCGTTGATTACTCTCAGGGCGACCGATTTTTCGTTGTACATGGGCAATTGCGTTACCACCCGGGGATAGGCATTCTCATCGCGGGCGGTATTAAAGTAGGTCATGACGCCCCGCTGAGACGTCATGCGAAATTTGCGCTTCCGCAAAAAAAGAAACGTCAGGACGTAGCACTGGATACTGTAGGCGAGCAGAATTAAAGAACATAACGCATACAGCGAACAGAATAATACCACTGCAACCATACCATTTTTCCTGGTGAATCGTTTGGGCCGAAATGCCAATACCATTAAATCCGGCCAATTCTGGTTCGGATTTAATTAAAATTTGGTTATAAATATACTAATTTCTCATGGTTGCGGTGAAAAAAAATAATAATTAGTCTTCTTAAGCGGATAAGCCCATAACATCCAGATCGGCCAGGACCGTACGAAAAAGCGCCGCATCCCTTATTATATCGGCAAACCGCAAATCGTCCAGGCCGCTCTGGCGCACGCCCGAAACCTCGCCCGGACCGCGCGAGGATAAATCCTTATCGGCCAGCGCAAAGCCGTCGTGGTTTGCGCAGAAATATTCAAGACGCTGCCGGGCAAACGGGTTTATGTCCCTTTGCATCAGCAAAAAACAAAATCCCTGGGACGATCCGCGACCGACCCTGCCGCGTAATTGGTGCAATTGGGCCAGGCCGAAACGCTCGGCGTTTTCAATGACCATGATCGTGGCCGCGGGCACATCCACGCCGACTTCCACGATAGTGGTGGCAACCAGCACCTTGCATAGGCCCCGGCGGAAATCGTCCATGACGCGCAGCTGCTCTTGCGCATCGCAATCACCGTGGAGACAGACCAGGGGCACG
>JAQUMP010000228.1 GCA_028718065.1 Chitinivibrionales bacterium
TATGTCGGCACCGGGACCTACCTGGCGCGGGTTACCATAGACCTTCATAACAATACCAATCCGGTCGTAAAAACGACAAAAATCGGAGTACGACGATGAAAAACAACAGGAGGCTGTCCGGCTGTTTCCTTATTGCGGTGTTGTGCGCCGGCGGCGTTTGGGCCGGCAGCATCATTAAAGTCCCTTCGCCCGCCGCAAAAACCATAACAACCGCCCTCATTACCGCCAGGCCGGGCGATACCGTGCTGGTTGCCGACGGCACCTATCGCGAGAACATTATTATTGCCACCGGCGTCTGCTTAAAGGCGCAGAACAACCTCTGGTCCATCATTAACGGCCGGGGCCGCGGCATTGCCGTGACCATGGGCAAAGGCTCCACCATTTCCGGGTTTATCGTCACCAACGGCACCATCGGCGTTTTCTCAAGCGGTAAAGACAACAGCATCCTCGGCTGCAGCATCGAGCGCAACTGGCTTACCGGCCTTATCGCAGTGCGGCACCTTCCAAAAATCGAAGACAACATGATTGTTTTTAACCGCGCTTCGGGAATCCAACTATGGGACTGCCGCCAGACGGTTTCCACCATAAACCACAACACCATCGCCTATAATTCCAATCACGGCATTGCCATCGGCGGCTCCTCTGAATTGACAATCGAAAACAACATCATCGCCCATAATGAACGGCTGGGGCTTAAAATCATCGGGCCCGGTGATAAAATCCTGGTACGCAATAATTCCTTTTACGCCAATTTGCCGGGAGCGCCTGCGGTTCCGGGCCAGAATTTAAGCATCGATCCGCAATTCTACGCGCCGTGGAGCATGACCTTTTCGCTTAAAGCGGGTTCCGGCTGCATTGCGCGCGGCCTCGATGCCAAAAATCTGGGAGCACGAAACGTTTTTTGATTTTTCCGATAAGGACTATACCCTATGAAATCAAGCCGCGCCGGAACATCGGCGAGCCTGCTGGCGGTTCTGTGGATAATCTGCCTTGCTTTTGCCGTATGGGCCGACGGCCTGCCCGGCGAATATTTAGTCACCCAGCGCTGGCGCGACCTGGCGACCATCCACTCGCCCCTTACCAATCCCGCGTTCTTAACGGAAGAGAATTATAAAACGGCGCGCGTCATAGAGGCCCTGAGCATGCACAACACCTTCCAGATGACCGAGGCGGGCATAACCATTCCCATCGGCCTGTATCAATCCTACGGGCTTACCTATGCCGGTGAGTTCGCCGGCACGATCGATGAAGGCATTTACAACCAGGCAACCAATTCCATCGACCCGACCGGCCGCACCCTGAGCAACGTCGACAATTTTCTTATGTTTACCTATGCGATTAATCCCTGGGACCGCCTGAGCGTGGGCGCCAGCCTTACCATGGCCTATCAGACCGCTTTCGGCCAGCCTAAAATGGGTATCGGCGGCGACCTGGGCGTTTCGTACCGCTTGCTGCACAACCCGCTGTGGGGCGACCATATCATCGGTCTGAGCGCGCTCAATTTAATCGCCCCTACGCCCGCGCAGACCATTTTTTCGCCCACGGCCGGCGAAGATTCCTACGCGCGCGATTTAAAATTATCGTGGATCGGAACGTTCTGGAACAATCAAATCGAGAGCGGGCTGGACCTTAACCTTAAGGATTTTCTCCCCTCAAAAGTCGATTTCCCGAGCGCAAGCTCTGTTCTGGAAAATGACGTTAACTTCCGCCTTGGCGGCTGGATTTTCCGCATGCTCAAGGCCTATTTCCAAGTGGGGCCGCAATACTGGGCCGTTTCCGGCGGCGTAAACCTGCCGGTAATCAACAACGGCCGTGATTTTTCGCTCATGTACCAGTATACCACCATGCTCAAATCCACCGACGCCACGATGCACTCCATTTATTTTCGCACCGAATTCGGGCTGCACCGCGAGGAGGAATTCGCCAAACTCATGGCGCGCGGGCTCAACCTGTCACCCAACGATCTTTACAACCGCGCGCTCACGCTGTACAGCAACGGCAATTACTGGGAGGCCTATTTTGTGTTCGCCCAGATCCTGGAGCAGTTCCCGGATTTCTTTAAAAACGACTGGGTAAATTTTTACCGGGGGAGCTGTTTTGAGGAGCTTGACATGCGCACATCCGCCGTGGCCGCGTACCAGCAGACCTGCAAGCAATACCCGCGCAGCTCCTCCGTGCCCAATGCCAACCTGGGCCTCATGCGCATCGCCTACCGCGAAAACGACATGACCGAAGTTACCCGGCAATTCGGGCTGCTCGCCACCCCCGAAACGCCCGACTCCATTAAATTCCACGCGGATTACATTATGGGCGAGGCCAATTTCCGCCTGCAGAACAATTACGCGGGCGCGGCCAAATATTTCGGCCAAATTCCCGACACGCATCCCGCCTTTATCTTTGCGCAGCACTCGCTCGGCGTCGCAAGTTTTATCCAGGGTGATAACTACACCAAGGCCATGGAGGCTTTCAGCGCCGTGTTCCGGGGCACGGCCACCACGGCAAGCCAGAAGGAAATCGTCAACCGCACCTATTTAATGGTTGGTTTTATTTATTACCAGCAGCAGGAGCTCGGCAAGGCCGTTTTCGCGTTGCGTCAAGTCCCGCCGACGAGCTACTATTACCAGGACGCGCTTCTGGGCCTGGGCTGGTCTGCCGTTAAATCGCGGCAATGGGTGGATTGCGAGCAGAGCGGGGCCACGCTGGCCAAGGTGTCTAAAATCACCACGAACCAGTGCGAAGGCATGCTCCTGCAGGCCTATTCCCTGCTTATCAATAAAAAATTCGCGGACGCCGAAGAGCTGCTTAAGTCCGCGCTGGCCATGATAAAAAACCCCGGCTTTCCCACCGCCGACACCCTAACGGCCAGGCAAAACAAATATTTTGAAAACAGGGTATTATACGACGACCTGGCCAAAAGCGTTGCCGCCATCGCGCAATCGGCCCCTTCCGAGCCTGTTTTAAAAATTATTGACAGCATGCATACGGTCCAAAAGTCCGACAAGGCGGCAATCGACGCCTATCTTACCTTTGTGGACAATACCAACCGCCAGTTGTTTTTCGGCCACAGCATCGCCAAGATAAAAGAGGACATCGAGTACTCATTGGCAAGCGTGGAGAAATATTTGAACCAGGGCAAGGCCGCCAAACCGGCCATACAGTCCAGGGAAAAGCTCGACAAAATCGACGACCAGATCGAAAAGCTTAAAGAGCAGATGAAGAAGCTGGACGAGAAGACAAAGTAGAAAATGACTTATAATCTATTCACGATGTTTTTACTTTTTTAAACCTCTCCTCAACTCCCCTGCCCCTCTTCCCCTCTCCTGTCGGAGAGGGGAAGAGGGGTGGTCCTGAGCGAAGTCGAAGGACCGGGGTAAAGGGGAGAGGTTGTGAGTTTGGAGTTAACGTTTTTGCAATATCTTTCTTAACTCACCAACTCTCCAACGCTCTAACCTTTTCTAATTCCACACCACCATTCTTGCACTCTTTTCCCCCGCCGCATTGGCCGCCCGCAGCATATAGATTCCGGCCGGAAGCTCTTTGCGGCTTATGCAGTAGGTTCCAGCGTGGTCGCCGGAGAACCGCAAGACAGCCGCGCCGTTTAGCTTTACAATATCCAAACGGTGCGGACCACGGAGGCCGACCGAAACGGCCAGTGCGTCCCGGTTAATAGCAAAGGACAAGGGTTCAACCGGCGCGCGGCCGCCGGAAGCATTGCGCAGGACGGCCGCGGGCGCGCTAAAGAGGGCCGCCTTGGTTATTTTGGTTTTGGCAATGGTCGCCGAAGCATAAAACACGGCAAGCGACGGCGCCAGGCGGCCGCCCACCAGGGTCGAGTCCATGAAATAATCGAGCGCAACGGGATAATATCCGCTTTTAAGGGTCACAACGCCGGTGGCGCCGGTGGCGGCGGAATGTGAGCCGTCGTTGTTTACCAAAAGATACGGGCCGATGTATAATTTTGCGCCCGCATCGGAATTAACGGTAAAGGTATAGCTGCCGTCGGCCGGAATAAATACCGCGCCGCTTAAATGCACCGCAAAATTGTAGGTCCGCTGCCGCATGCCCACGCCAAAGCTGTCCGTTATGCCGGTAGCAAGGGGCGTGAGCGCGGTAAGGTCCGCAAGCGAGTCCCAGGCCGCACCGGTATACTCATAATATTTGTAAAGCAACCCTTGTCCGGCGGGCTTGGCAATGCGCGAAATGACGGTGTAGGAGGCGATCATGACCTCGCTGGAGTCCGTGGCCGTAAAGCCGCGCGCCTTAAAAATCGTGGATTGCGTGAGCGCCGGCGGCGCTCCCGCATTGTAAAGCAAAGAATTCCTGGTTGGGTCGGACCCGTCCGTGGTGTAATGCACGGAAACGCCTGTCCCTGGGGTCTGGATCGTAACAAAAACGGTATCGGTATAGAGCCCGTCGGCGGGTAAAATCAGGGGCGTGTAGCCATTTACATCCGGGAGCGGCACGGCGATTTTGCCGTCGTGAGCATTATAGTAGTCGGACTTCTGCCACACATTCACGGACTCGACCGTCATGGGGCCCCGGGTTCCCGAACCGAGGATCAAGACGATATGCTGCTGGTCCCAGATGCCGTAAGTCCAGGGATCCATGCTCGCAAGCGGTGTGGGCGCCTGGTTGGTATATTGCGACCAGGTAATGGCGCCGGCGGTTTGCAACTGGTCATCGAAATAATACTGCGCGTAGCCGTTTTTAACGGCCGTGGCCGGCACCCATAACATCCCGAATTTATGGTATTGTTTAAAATCCGTGGTGCTGGGGGTGCGGATCACGAATTTATCCCACGGCAAGGTTTTGTTATACGTGGTAAACGGCTGCTTGGTAAAATAGCCGGACCAGTCGTGGATCGCCGCGCCGTAGGCCTTGCCGTTGCTTTCGCCGGGAACATCATATTCCATGATATCGGGTTCCATAAAATGCTCGTACCCGGCCGGCTGACCGGGCCATTGCGCCACGCCGACCAGGTGCTCAAGCGATATCGTCCACCAGGAGGGGAATTGACCTCCGCTAATGAGCGCGGGGTCAAACTTGATTGTCGCCTCAAAATATCCGCCGCCGCCGAAGGCCGTGCCCACCCAGGCGGTGTCGCCGCCGTTTATCTTCATGCCGACGGTCTCTATGCCCATGTTGGCGCCGCCGTTGTTTTCCAGGGTAACGCTGCTGTCGGCATTGGCGGTTACGCCCGGCGTTCTGCCGTACCAGAAGCGGTTGATATACCACTTGTAACCCGTGGCGGTGGTGTTCGTAATGTCAAGCTGCGAGGCGCTAAAGTCGCTGGTGAATGTGTTTGCGGTATAGCCCACGGCGGCGGCATACGAAGGCGCCGGCGCGGCAGACGCGTGGGAGGACCAGGCGCCTAAAAGAATAAAGGAGAATAGGGCGATTTTAAAAAGCAAATTACGGCAGGGGACAACATGGCAAGCGTATACAGTGGGCATGCTCTCTCCTTTTGGTGTTAGTATGATGGGAAAAATGTATTAACTGATGTGCGCCGAACCTTCATCTCTCGCCCCCTCCCTAACGGTCGCTCTCTGCCCTTTTCGTTGGGCAGGCGAAATCCCGCAGGAGGAACCAATCTAACCAAGTCCCCCTGCGGGGGATTTAGGGGGCGCGAAGACAGGCGCGGGTGATCCGCCCGCAAAAAAACCCTCCACCCATAAATGTATATAAAAAACATGAAAATAGGATGAAATAAATATTCTCACCGCACCATGATCATGATATGCGCTTTGGTAAAGCGGTCGGCGACGATGCGGTAAATATAGGGACCGGCGGCAACGGGGCGGTTATGGAGATCGCGAGCGTTCCAGGAAATATTATAATATCCCGGATCAAATACCTTCTGGGGCTCCGTGAGCTTGCACACCACCCTGCCTGCCAGATTGTAAACCGTAAGGTCCACCTTGGTTTTTACCGGCAGCGCAAAGCGGATAAAGGTCATGGCCCTGAACGGATTGGGGAAATTGGCCATGAGCGCGAATTCCTTGGGTATCTGGATCAGGGGCGTGAGCGCTATGGGCCCGTAGGTTTTTGAGGCGCCCTTGGTATCGAGCGCGACCAATTTATACTCATAGCGCACGTCGTTAAAAAGGTTATAATCCACTTTGGCATATTCCCGCCGCCCATAGGAAATACCCTGCGGCGCGCCCGGTATGCGCGGCGATACGCACTTCCAGGCCGTGTCCGCGATGCCTATACTTTTCTTTTTGTAAAGAACGCCCGCCTTTGAATACGCCGAGTCGGCCACGGCGGCCGTATCGA
>JAQUMP010000229.1 GCA_028718065.1 Chitinivibrionales bacterium
ACTGCTGGCATTATACTATTTTGCTTTACATAGGAATTAAGAACCATAAGAGACTCCTTGTGTTAAAGTTATATTACCAGTACCCGGTTCAATATACTTTGATCTGGGGGTCTCTTATAATATCAGAAAGGGAAAAAAGAAATTAAAAATGTATGCCTTTTTCTTTTATTCGGAGCATTTGCAGCTTTTTCGCAAAAATATGATTCCAGAACTTCTTTCGGAATTACCTTCCCAATTGGTGGCGAAATAGGTTTTCTTACCGAAACCGAATTGCCTAAAACAGATAATTTAAAAATATTAGCTCGCGGAACACTTTGCTGGTCACCAGTCTTTAACAATTCAAAGGTAAAATCAGTTGGAATTGGAACATTACAAATCGGATTACGAGTCAAAACAATAAATAAGAAACTTCTTTTTTCTGGTGGTTTATCTTTAAATCCAATTTTAGCGTTTCCTATGCAAGGAATTGATTTCGCAATTGGTTCTTTTTTAGGAATAGCATATGTCATTAATACTTATGAAATTGGATTATATTTTACCTCAGTATATGGAAAAGAAATATTTATAAATCATCAGTAGTGTCCGGTTAACTTGGTTGTGATTCTTTGTAAGTCAATGATATGTCGTAAGGTAACTATGGTTAAAATATTTTTCGACTTGATTTTGAACATACTATTTTTCGTCCTCTGTTTCTTTAAAAGCACTCGGAGGACTAAATATGTACCAAGGATCAACCATTTTTTCTCAGATCATGAGCCATCTGCCTATCTACGAATTCAACAAATGCGTGAAACGCTACTACGGCAATCACAGAATAAAAAAGTTCACATGCTAAAGTCAATTTTACACTATGGCTTTTGTGCAATTGACTTACCGAGAAAGTCTCCGGGACATCGAAGCGTGTCTGAGCGCCCTTCACACCAAGCTTTATCATGTCGGCATTCGATCCTCGATTGCCCGCAGTACTTTGGCGGATGCAAACAACATTCGCGACTGGCGCATTTATGCCGAGTTTGCCCAGGTTCTCATTCACATTGCTCGCCCGCTTTATGCGCACGACGATATTGGTGTCGAGCTGGACGAAATGGTATACGCTCTCGATTCCACCACCATCGATTTATGTCTTACACTTTTTCCCTGGGCACGATTTCGTCGCCGAAAAGCTGCTGTAAAGATGCACACGCTCATCGATATACACGGCTCCATTCCCGTTTTTATATGGATTTCCGACGGAAAAATGCACGATGTCAACATCCTCGACATCCTGGAGCCCGAACCCGGAGCAATCTATTTGATGGACCGGGGTTATATCGATTTCGAACGTCTGCACAACATTGCCGTCAGCAATGCGTTTTTTATGACCTTGTCAAAATCCAACATGCAGTTCCGGCGAATTTATTCTCATCCACAAGATATCCTGCATGGCGTTCTCTCGGATCAAACTATTCTGCTGACCGGCATTCGATCAGCAACCGACTATCCCGACAAACTTCGGCGCGTTCACTATTACGACAAGGAACATCAAAACCATCTTTATTTTTTAACGAACAACTTTTTCTACCCGCCACTGACAATCGCAAATCTTTACAAATGCCGGTGGCAAATAGAATTATTCTTCAAATGGATCAAACAGCATCTCCGGATCAAGGCGTTTTATGGCCTTTCAGAGAACGCTGTCAAGACACAGATCTGGATAGCAATAAGCGTATATGTTCTTTTGGCTATAATCAAGAAAAAGTTATTGCTCGAATCGAGCCTTTACACAATTTTACAAGTTGCGAGTGTGTCTTTATTTGAAAAACTCCCCTTGTACGAGGCGTTTTCAGATATTGACATTCGCGCATCACATAGCGAGCCTTGTATCCAATTGAATTTGTTCAACATATAACCGGACGGTTCTGACAAATTATATAGCTTAAAGTCTAAAAATAGCTAGCTCCGGTTTTTCAGCAAATATTCCAGAATCACATCCGCATCCGCCTCCAGTTTTACCGGCTTATTGGCAAAGCCGCCGGTATTAATTTTTCCCGTCCCGGTAAGCGTGACCGAACGATCGGCTTCGGCAAATAAATAGTCCTGATGGAACTCCACGGTATAATCCGGGTCCTTAAGCAAATTGCCGGTTAAGATACAAACCACGGTATTTTCGGGTTTAATAGTCCCCCGCTCAATGAGTTTTTTACACCCCGCCACAGTCGTGGCTGAAGCCGGCTCGCAGCCCACACCGTCGACACCGATGCGACTCTTTGCAAGTGCGATTTCGGTCTCACTCACCTGTTCCACAATCCCGTTTGTTAATTTAACGGCAAAGAGGGCCTTGTCAAAACTCACCGGATTGCCGATTTTAATCGCCGTGGCGCGCGTGTGCGCTTGAACGGGGGTTAAAACGGTATTTTTATCAATAAAGCTTTTGTAAAGCGGATTGGCGCCGCTGGCCTGAACAACGGCGATGCGCGGTAGTTTTTTAATAAATCCCAATTGTATCATTTCGTCAAAGGCCTTGCCGAAGGAGCCGCTGTTGCCCAGATTGCCACCCGGAACAATCACCCAGTCGGGTGCGGCCCAGTCAAGCTGGTGCAGCATTTCGACCATGATGGTTTTTTGGCCCTCGATGCGAAAGGGGTTAATGGAATTGAGCAGGTAAATATTTCCGCGTTCGCAAACTTCCTGTACAATGCTCATGGCCTTGTCAAAATCCCCGTTTATCTGAATGGTAATGGCGCCATAGTCCAGCGATTGCGAAAGTTTGCCATAGGCTATCTGGCCGTCAGGAATAAACACGACGCTTTTTATTCCGGCGCGCGCGGCATAAGCCGCCATGGAGGCCGAGGTGTTGCCCGTGGATGCGCAGGCGACCATTTTTGCGCCCAATTTTTGTGCCTGCGTAACGGCGGCGGTCATGCCGTTGTCTTTAAAGGAGCCCGTGGGGTTTAGGCCTTGGTGCTTGCATAAGAGCGCTTTCATGCCGCAGTAAGCGGCGCTGCGGGGCATGTTAAAAATCGGGGTGTTGCCTTCGGGCATGGTAACGACTGTATCAAAAGGCCTGGCCCAGGGCAAAAATTCGCGGTAGCGCCACACTCCGCTGCGGTCAAGCAGCTTGTTGCTGCATAGCCGAGCATTAAACCGCTTGCGCCAGGCCGCGACTTCTTTACTGTCAAGTTTAGAAAAGCCGTTATCGACCTCTAAGATTTTGCCGTCTGTGGCCCGAAAACGGATATCAGTTAATGCGTATTTATTTTTATCGGTTGAATTAAAAGCTTTTAGAAACGGTTTTAACATAAGAAATCCTTTAAGAATTATTTTACGATGCATTTACGGAGACGGCCTACCGCGCTTGCTTCCAATGCTGCGGAACATTGGATTAACTTTTAATTCTGATTAGCCTGCTCGGCTGGACTTGTCCTCGCATCTCCAGCAAGCCAGTAGGCCGTCTCCTTCGTTAAACAGGCCGTTTGTCTGGAATTTTCTGCAAATCTTAGGCAAAAAAAAACACTCATTTACAAACGGATATGATTTACTCTTTTAGCTATAACAAGCATTTTCATTACGGGATTTAAAGGGCGGAGCCCTTTCCAGAATCAGTTCAATCTTCTATTCTTATCACATGCGTCGTTTGCTTTACAAAATCCATAGCTTCAATTTCACTCAATGCTTGCCGCACGTTTTTTTCCATGGCGTGGTGAGAGATTATTACCACGGGCACGCGGGCCACGCTTTCGGATTCGCGCTGGCGCACCGATGCAATGGAGATGCCCCAGTTGCCCAGCACGGTCGCAATGGAGGCCAGCACCTTGGGTTTGTCGGCCACCCAAAAACAGAGATAATAACGCGAAATCACCGTGTCGATCGATTTTATGGAAAGCTCACGGTCGTGCCGGTAGGAATTCATGGGAATGCGCTGCGGCATGGCGCAGGCAATATTACGCGAGGCATCTACGATATCGCTGATTACGGCGGTAGCGGTTGGTAGTTCGCCGGCACCCCTGCCATATAAAAGAATCGACCCGACCGCATCACCTTGAAGCAGCACGGCATTAAAAACATTTGAAACTGAGGCAAGAATATGCCCCTTGGGCAGCATGGCCGGATGAACGCGCGCATCGATGCTTGAATCATTTTCGCTACGTTTAAGTACACCGAGCAGTTTAATGCAATACCCCATGTCTGCCGCAAACGCAATATCCTCTTTGGCAATATTAGTAATGCCTTCGATACTGATTTTGCTGAACGGCACATAACCGCTAAAAATCAAGGATGCCATAATGGCAAGCTTATGGCCGCTATCGCCGCCACCGATATCGAGGGTCGGATCTTCTTCGGCATAACCCCTTTTCTGCGCCTGCTTTAAAATCGCGTCGAACGGCAGTCCCTTTTCCGTCATTTGCGTAAGGATATAATTACAAGTACCATTGATAATTGTTTTTAGCGAGATGATATTATTGCCGATCATTGCCTCGCGAATTGTTTTTATTACCGGGATTCCACCTCCGACTGACGCTTCGAAATAAACCGAAACCCCATTTTTTTCGGCAGCCTCAAAAATTTCGGGCCCGTATTCAGCCAAGAGGGCTTTGTTGGCGGTGACCACATGCTTTTTAGCCTTTAATGCGTCAAGTATAAGTTTTCGGGCAAAGGTGGTTCCGCCGATCAATTCTATAACGATCTGGATCTCGGGGTCCTTTACAACATCATAGGCGTCGGCGGAACAAATGGCATTTTCGACCGGCAGGTCCTTAAACCGTGCGGTCGCTTTATCGGCAATGCGCGCCAGAGAAATCGGCAATCCGCACTCATTATTAAAAAAGGGCAACTTTTCGGCCAGGAGCTTTATCACGCCGCCGCCGACCGTTCCGGCCCCAACCAGGCCGATTTTAATTGGGTTCATACTCCCGAATCCTTTTTTATTTCATTCATTTAGGTGAATTAAAATTTCTTTTTTCCTGACAACCAAAACAAACTGCGCATCCTGAAAAAGCGGCGGGCCATAGGTTGGTTCCGCATTATTGGAAACGCCATAGCCTTCGGTCGGAATTTTATTTTTGCCTGTTTTCATGACGGTATCGTTGTTTACAGCGTGCAAAGCGCAGATCGCATAGCGGGCATAGGGAACGCTATCGAAAACAACCTGCACCTGGCGACCTTTTATTTTTGTAATATTTTTTTTATATGCCTTGGAAAAATCGGTTGGAAACCCAGTTGCCTGGTTAAACAAGCACACCACAGCAAGACCGGAATCACTGTTAAATTTATCGATTGTAGCAATGATTTTGCCCGCCTGGCCGCTGTTCGCAGCATGGATTTGGGAAAAGAAAAAACCGACGATTACCAGCCATTTGCTAAATCGCATAAAATACCTGCCTTTCGTGTTTTTGGAAGCAACACATTAAAATCAGGAAATCGCGATAATGGTGATATTAAGAAACTAAAATGCGCGGAATGCACGGACAAGCCTGGCGGGTATTAATCAAATGGCACATCCCTGGATTTATTAAGCCGAAAAATTATCGAGGAAATAATTCTTTGTCCAACTGTTTATTTTTCCGGACAAAGCTGTTGGCGGCGGCCGTATCGATAGCGCTCGTGGCGAACTTGCCATCGGACCTTACGGATATTTTCTGACCGGCAATGATGGTTTGCCACTGCTCCAAAGGAACTTCAAAGGGGCCGGGAATTTCTTCCGGTCCGGGAACTTCCTGGGGTTCTTCGACCTTGGCTTCTTTTTTCTCGCGCTTGATTTTAGAGGAAAGGCTGTCCGTGGGGCCCACGGCCACCTTGCCGTCGTACACCGCAACATCGGTTAAGGAATCTTTTCCGGACGAAAGCTCAAAAATCGTGCCCCTGATCGCCGCGGTTGCCGTGGGTGAGGAAACTTCAAAGCTCTTTGTCGGAGTGGTCAGTTTTTTCATGTTGACCCAAACCGAACCGATGCTGCTGCGGGACTTAATGGTGCCCTGCGAACAATATTCGATCGTGACCTTGCTCTTTTCGTCCATGCGCAGAATGGCGCCGTTATCGTAGTGCAACTCCACAAAGCTCTCTTCGCGCGTGTAAACTTGGTCGCCCACTGCCAGGGTCATGTTCGGCCGGGCATTGCGCCAATCGGTAGCGCCCTTGCGCAAAATGCTGGCGTTGCCTTCGATACGGCTGATGGTAGCCACCGGGCCGGCCGCACCCGCCAGAAAAACCAAACAACCGATCAAAGTACCTATTTGTAAACTCCGGCGCATAAAAAGTCTCCTTTGTTCAGAAATA
>JAQUMP010000230.1 GCA_028718065.1 Chitinivibrionales bacterium
CGCCGCGCGGCCGGTATTTTTCGCGTAGATAGGAGAAGCAGCCGTTGCCGCCGTTGCCGGCGGTCGCCGAAATTACTGTTTCGTCAATAAACATAGGATCGCTTTATAAAATTATGAAGACGCTGTTTTGCCGCCGGCCGTGGACGTCGGCGACGCGCCGGACGGTTTGGCGGCGGGTGCGCCGGATGGTTTACTTTCGGTGGTCTTACCCGAACTATCGGCGGAAGATTTTTCCGAAGCGGCCGCTTTTTTATAGGAATCCGAACGGTAATCGGTGCTGTAAAAACCGCTGCCTTTAAAAATAAAACCCGCGCCCGGCGAAATAAGGCGCCGCACCGCGCCCGGGCACCCCGGCTTTACGCATTTGGTAAGCGGCGGCGCGGTGATGCTCTGGTATTCCTCAAAAACCTGTCCGCAGGTGTCGCATTCGTATTCGTAGGTCGGCATCTTAAAACTCCCGGACGTTATCGTTATAATAAGGTTGTAATATAATTTTTTGCAGGCACAAACGTGTAGCACGGTGAGGGCCGCGACTCAGAAATCCGCTTCCGCGAAAAGATCGTAATCGCTTGCGTCAATAATCCGGGCGGCAATAAAGGCGCCCGGTTTTTTCGGCGCGCCGCGCACAAAAAGGGCCCCGTCCACCTCCGGCGCGTCGCCGTAGGTACGACCTTGCAGCGGGAATTCTTTGTTGCCGGAAGGGCCTTCGCAAAAAACCTGCAAGGTTGTGCCGATTTTTTTGCGCAGAATTTCGGCGCTCACGGCGCGCTGCCGTTCGAGCAGGGTTTCGGCCCGCTGCACGGCCGTGGCGTTGCGCGGCCGGCCTTTTAGGCGCGCGGCCGGGGTGCCTTCCTCGGGCGAAAAGGGAAACACTCCCAGTTTGTCAAAGCGCACCCGGTCGCAAAACGCAAGCAATTCCTTAAAATGGCTCCCGGTTTCGCCGGGAAATCCGGTAATCAGGGAAGTGCGCAGCACCGCATCGGGCACGATGCTCCGAATGCGGTCGAACAGTTTCAGGAGCGCCTCCTTTCCCGGCTTACGGCGCATAGCCCGCAAAATCTCGTCGCTGCAGTGCTGGACCGGAATATCAAAATAGGAACAGAGCCTTGGCTCCGCCGCAATCAGGCGCAGCAGCGAATCATCGAGGTGCGCCGGGTGCAGGTACATGAGCCTGATCCAGGGAAAAGAGGTCTCTTTAAGAAGTAATTTTAAAAGCCCGGCCAGCGATTTCTTGATGTCACGGCCATACCATGAAGTGTCCTGCGCCACTAAAATGCACTCGCGCACGCCCCGGCGATAAAGCCACCGCGCTTCGGCGAGAATATCCGCGGGGGCGCGGCTGCTATAGATGCCGCGCACCGATGGTATTACGCAATAGCTGCACGCATGCGAACAACCTTCGGCGATTTTTAAATACTGGCTCCGGGACGATTCGGTCAGGGTGCGCTGCCAGGAGATATCCGCGGATGTTTTAAAAATTGCGGAAAATATATTTGCCCAGTCGTCAACGCCGCACCACAGGTCAACCTCGGGCATGCGTCGCGCCGCGGCCGCCCGGAAACGCTGCGCAAAGCAACCGGTGACAACGAGCGTGCGGCAGCGCCCTTCCGTTTTATAGCGGGCCATGGCAAGAATGGTATCGATGGCTTCGGTTTGCGCCTGCTGGATAAAAGCGCAGGTATTAACGATGATGATCCGGGCGCCTGAGGGATTTTCGCATTGCCGGTAGCCTGCTTGACGCAAGCGAAACATCATGCGCTGCCCGTCCACGACGTTCTTGCTGCACCCAAGATTGACTAAAGCAAATGTTTGCATGGTATTAAAAAAAAGGCCGGTACAAAATAATTACCGGCCTTTTTAAAGGTAATGCTGGTATCGCCGCAGCCTGCCTACCAGATCGAATCGTTGAGCGCCTTTGAATCCGTGGCCGGAGCGGCCTCGCTGCCGGTCACCGCGGCGGGAGCGGCCTTTACCGGCGCCGGAGCCGCGGCCGCAGGCGGCGTCGGCGCTATCGGCGTCGCGGGTGTTGACTCCGCGGCAGGAGCGGGCGCCGGTGCGGCAGCCGGAGCGGAGACTGCCGGCAGCGGTTCGGGCGCGGGCGTCGCCGATTCATGCGCCGGAGGGGCCGGTTCTACCGGGGCCGGCGGAGGCAAATTAATTTCGTCGGTCTTTATTTTGGATTTTTTTGTATGGCGGGCGACGGGCGCAACAGCCGGTTCGGCGGATGCCGGCGCCGGGGCGCCGCTCGAAAATTCGGCGCCGCTCATGGAATCATGGGCTTTACGGTCGACCCAATACTGGTAACCTTTGGACGTTAAGTTCGTTTCGGCAAAAGAACGCGCTTCGCTGATGGTGGCAAACCCGCCGATGCGGATACGATAGTAAGTGCCGTTTAAACTTGAGACCGGATTGGAAACCGGGGTGCTGTAGGCCTGATAGCCTTGCGTCTGAAGTTCCGAGACGACTTTCTCCGCAAGCCGTTTGGACCCGACACAGGATATCTGCACCACGTAATTGCCTTCGCCGGAAGGTTGCGGCGCGTTTTCCGCACCGGAAGTTTTTTTACGCGTTTGATGTACCGCCGGGGCTGCCGGGATTACCGGCTTGGCCGCCGCCGCCCCGGGCTTGGCCGTGGTTTTATCGCCTTTGTAAAATTCATCGAAAATATCGCCGCTTTTGCCGGTGTCCGGTTTTGCTTTGGCCGAGACAGCGCTTGCGCTGATGCTCGGCGCGCCTGAAATCTCTTTTTCAGCCGCGATCTTCTTCTGCTTTTTGGCGCATCCGCCCGCAACGCAAAGCGCTCCGAGGGCGATAACCAGAACAGACCGTAAGGTTTTCCCCACCATAGGCAATCCTCCTTTATGTGGGACAAATGGTATTTTTACCGGTAAATCAATTATATTCTTAAACTACAATAGGAATAAAAAAAAATCTATACATTTTATCCGCCTACGCAGAAGACCTCGGGCGCAAGCCCGAGGATGAATGCGTTGGACGGACCGCGGCGTAGTCCCGTTTTGCGGGACGAAGCCGGGTTAAATGCTTCGGCGTGATTTCGCTTTCGGTACTACGGGCGTAAGGCCGTGGGGCTCCATCGCGCGGGGCCGCCCAGGCCCTGCAAAAGCTTCTCCCCTTCCACCGCCTGCGGCGTTCCCTTGTACTCGGTTGTCAATTGATGCAAAAAATCAAGCGCCGCTTCGATGTGTCCGTCGCTCAGCGCCGCGCCGGCGCTGCGCGCCAGCCGGGCCGCGTTTAAGAGCCGTCCGGCATATTTAGGAGAGGCGGTTGCCGTGGCGGTCTCCTTGCCGGACGTAAACCGGTAAACGCCATAACGCATGTGGATGGCGGCGGGCGAGCCGTCGCGGTTGCGACAATATATTTCTTTTTGGTCAAAAACAACCGCCTTGTTTTCGCGGCGATACCGGGCCTTAACGGAAAGCGTCGGAGTGTCGTTTACGGTCACATACAGAGCCGCCGGCAAGACGTGCCCGTTTATGGTTTCATATTCAAACCGGTACCCATAATCCACGCCCGGAACGCTGTCCGGTGCCGGCGCTTCGCCCCGCACGCGTACATGCTTGCGCAGGTCAAGCTCCATGACCAGGTGCGCGGCGGTGTCGATAGTACAATCCAGCGCCGAAAGCCACGATTCCACCAGCCGCCCGCCCAAATCTTCGCAGGCATAGCCGAAGCGGTTTGCCCGCGGCCGCAGGTGCACCGTCGCTACGGAACGGTTCTTGACAATTGCATAATTTTTTTGGAGCGCGGTCTCGGTCATGAGCAGGTTAAAGCGGGCCGGCTCCTTGAATTTGACCACGCCGGCAAGCAGCAGGTCGATCATGGTAATTGGATTGATAATTCCGCCCAGCAGGTCACGGGTCTGCTCCGGGTAAGCGCCGTTGGCCAGACGCAGCGTAAACTTTCCATTGTCAAACGACTCCTCGTACTGCGGCGCTTCCAGTTCGAGCTGCTTGCAGGCCGTCTCCATTTCGGCGGCGAGCGATCCGGCCAGGGTAACGGATGCACGGTAGCTTCGCGGCAGCACGCCGGTGATGAGTTGGGAGGGCATTTTAACGGATTGCAGGACGGCGTAGGCCGTGTCGGCCGAAGGCGCTTTGGCGCCCGCCTGAAAGAAAACCAATAAAAGCAAGAGCGGAACAATTAATTTGGGCTTTATTGCCATTGTTCCTACAGCATTCCCTTGGTTGACGGAATAGCATTCGCCGCCCGCGGATTTATGGCGACCGCCCCGGCCAATGCCCGGCCGAAGGCCTTAAAAACGGCTTCGAGCGAATGGTGGCTGTTGCGGCCGCGAATAAGGTCGATGTGCAGAGTGACCTTGGCGTTGTCCGTGAAGGCCTTAAAAAAATCGCACACCAAGTCGCATTCAAACCCGTTGATGCGGCGATCGGAAAGTTTTACTTTGTAAATGCAGTTGGGCCGGCCGCCGATATCGATACACACGCGCGCCAGCGATTCGTCCATGGGCACGTAGGCCGTGGCATAACGGCAGATGCCGCGGCCGTCGCCGAGGGCGTTGCTTAAAGCCTGCCCCAGGCAGATGCCGATGTCTTCGGCGCTGTGGTGAAAATCAACGGAGGTGTCGCCTTTACATTGAATCGAAAGGTCGAGCAGGCCATGCCGGGTAAAAAGGATAAGCATGTGGTCCATAAATCCGTCGCCGCTTTCGATGGTTGCAGTTCCGTTTCCCTCGAGCGAGAGATCCACGGTGATATCGGTTTCCTTGGTGGTCCGGCTGATGCTCCCGGTGCGTGCCATAGACAATATTCCTTTCTGACGATATTACAAAACTAATTCCCCGGCCCGAAAAACTCCGCCACCGCATTTACCAGCAGCCGGTTTTCCGCCGGGGCGCCGACGCTGATCCGTAAACAACCGAAAAGTTGCGGATAGGCCGAAACGTCGCGCACCAAAATCGATTTTTGCTTTAAAAAGTCAAAGAGCGCATCTTTTTTGGCGGTGCGCACGCAGATAAAATTGGCCGCGCTCGGATAGACCGCGTCCAGCGGCAAGCGCGCAAGCTCCGCAAGGAGCGCTTCCCGCTGGGCAATAATCAGGGCCACCCGGCGCTTGATGATATCGGTTTTGTCAAGCAGCGTGCGGGCGACCAGGTCGGACATGAAATTAATATTGTACGGCAGCTTGATCGTGCCGATCGTCTGCATGACGGCCGGATTTCCGATCATATAACCGATGCGCAGGCCCGCCGCGGCAAACGCCTTGGAAAAGGTGCGCGTAACAATAAGATTGGGATACTCCTTGATCAGCTCCACCGCATTGAATCCGCCGAATTCAACATAGGCCTGGTCCAAAATGCAGAAACCCCGGTGGGCCGCAAGAAGCCTGCGCACCGCCGTTTCGTCAAGGGCGCTGCCGGTGGGATTATTGGGCGAGCAGAGCAGGAGCAGCGCCTGCGGATGGGAGGCCAGCGCGGCCATGAGCGCCGGCTCGTCGAAGGCCAGCGCGCTCGTGAGGGAAACGGGCAGCTCAAAACCGCCCAGACCGTTTATAAGCAGACGATAAACCGTAAAGGTTGGTTGACAGGTAATAACCGGCGCATCGGGCCGCATAAGGGCAAGGAGCAGCACCAAAAGCATTTCGTTGGAGCCGTTGCCCACGCAGATGTTTTCGGCCGGAACATTTAGGTAGCGACCCAGCGCCGTGAGGAGAGTTTCCGGAATAAAGTCAGGATAGCGGTTCCAGGGCCGCGCTTCCAGGCGCGCGCAAATTTCGTGTTTAATCTCCGGGGGCCAGTCGAACGGATTTTCGTTCTGGTTGAGCTTTACGGACGTTTCCACCGGTTCCAGGTGGTAGCGCCGCAGGGCGCGTACGCGGTCGTTAATCAGACCGAGGGTTTCATTCAATTCCATAATGTTTTTTTGCGTCCGTAACAAAATTTTCGGTGTCTTTTTCGAGCGCATTAAGCTCGATCATGCAGAACACGATTATGACAATGGTTACGACCATGGCGGCGATAAAAAATATAAACCACATACGCACTATCCTTTTGCTGATTAGTATGCAAAAATAGAACCCGGCACTATTGCCCGATTATCTTTTTTAACGCACCGATCATTATGGAAGCCTTGTCGAGATATTCACCGCCTTCTTCGACGGCAAACACCACAGACGGTTGGTAATCTGACTGTTCCCTTCTACTTAGCAAAATGTCGTAAATGCGTCCTTGTTCTTTATCAAGAAGCGCCGAATTAATAAAATCCCGATGAACCG
>JAQUMP010000231.1 GCA_028718065.1 Chitinivibrionales bacterium
TACGGCCATCAATTCGGCGACACCATTTTAAAGAACATCGCCGCGACTTTGGAGGGCAGCGTGCGCGAAAGCGTGGATATCGCCGCGCGCTACGGCGGCGAGGAGTTCGCGCTCGTGCTTGTCAAGACCGATGCCGCGCAGGCCCAGGAGCGGGCCGAGCGCATCCGGGCCGGCATCGCCGCCGCCGTCCACAAGACCCCCCAGGGCGCGCCGTTTAACCTGAGCATGAGTTTTGGCATCGCCTCGCTCGGCGAGCACGTTAAAAACGTGCCGACGCTCATCGAAAAGGCCGATAAGGCCCTTTACCGGGCCAAGGAAAACGGCCGGAACAGGGTCGAGGTTTTTTAAGGTCCCCGCCAATAAAAACCCCCTTGCAAAACCAGATTCTCCGTGGTATTATTTGTCACGGAGCCTTTTTTCATGGAAAATAAAATCAAAGCAACCTGGCGGTCCGGCTTTGGGCGTATTGTCTATGCTATTTTTACCAGCGGTCTGCAAGACCCGGACAACGTCGAGCAGCGCGGCAGAATAATATTTTTTAACATTCTGGTATTTATCGGGATGGCGGTCCTGGTGCCCTTCGCCATAAGCCGTTTTTTAATCGGTGAATGGTTTTTAGGGTCCGTTGATTTGTTGACGGCCGCGATGCTGGCGGCGATTGCGGTTTTTCATCGCGTTACCCGGCGCCTGATGCTCTCCCGCATTCTTGGTCTGGGGATAATGTCGCTGCTTTACGGATATCTGGCCGTTTCAACCGGCGACCATGATACGGGATTTTTATGGTCGTATTGTCTTCCGCTGGACGTAGTATTTCTGCTTGACCGCAAGCGCGGGAGCATCTTTATAACGATTTATTTACTTATCATGACGGCCTGTTTTATAACGCCCGTTTTTCCCGCGTATCACCATTACAGCGTCAATCTTAAAATCGTCTATCTTATTTCATTTCTGACGGTCTGGGTGATCGCCTATTACTTTGAATATATTATGTCAACCCTTCAGCACGAAGTCGTCAATAACAATATTCGCATGCAGCTGACCATCAACGAGCTCCGCGAAACAAAAGATCAGCTCTTTCAGTCGCAGAAAATGGAGGCGATCGGACGCCTCGCCGGCGGCGTCGCCCATGATTTTAACAATATCCTGGCCGCAATTTCAGGGTATGCCGAACTCCTGCAGCAAAAATTCGCCGCGACGGATCCGAAAATCGACAAATACGCGACCTCCATCATCAATTCCAGCAAACGCGCCGCGGACCTAACCGCCAAACTCCTGGCCTATGCCCGCAAGGGCAAGATCGAAATGGCGGTCGTTAATATAAACAAAGTCGTGGAGGACGTCATTGATATTTGCAAACATACCATGAGCAAGAAAATCATCCTCAATCAGCGTCTTGACGCCGGGGGCGCCATGATCCTGGGCGACCGCAACCAATTGCAGAACGCCCTGACCAACCTGGCCGTGAATGCGCAGGACGCCATGCCCGACGGCGGCACGTTGAGCTTTACAACAGAAATTATAGAGTTGTCGGAAAACTCGCTCGGAAATCCGGTTTACGCGGCCATGCCGGGACACTATCTCAAATGCACGGTCACCGACACGGGCGCGGGCATGGACGAACATACTCTGGCAAGGGCCATCGAGCCGTTCTTTACCACCAAAGAAAAAGGCAAGGGCACGGGGCTCGGATTGCCGAGCGTTTACAGCACGATCAAAAGCCATACGGGCTATTTTGAGCTTAAAAGCGTTCCGGGAAAAGGCACCAGCGCCGAGATATACCTGCCGCTCACCACCAGCACCGAACAGAAAGCGGCCGAAGGCGCACGGAACGTCTCCACGGGCCAGGGAAGAATTCTTCTGGTCGACGACGAAGATGTGGTGCGCAACATGATGTCCGAAATGATCAGCGCCATGGGATATTCCACCATTACCTGCGGCGACGGCCAGGAGGCCCTTGACTTTTACAAAAGCCATTCGCGGGAAATCGACCTGGTGGTCCTGGATGTCATCATGCCCCGCCTTGGAGGCTATGATACCTTTATGGCCATGAAAGCCGTTAATCCTGAACTAAAAGCGATTGCGATCTCCGGTTATATCGTGAACGAAGAGGTCAACAAAATGCTGGAACAGGGCACGCTCGCGTTTCTGCCGAAACCGTTCGATACCAAACTCTTTTCCACCGCCATCCACGACGCCTTGCAGAAAGCGTAAACCTGAGCGGATTCCGCCCGTCCAATAATCCTTGCCCCGTCGCGCCTTTGAGACCTATTTTAAGCCGGAATATGCCACGGATTTGTCGTGAACGATAACACTTTACAAAAGGATATTCCCATGCCCCGTCGATTTTTTTTGGCGATTGTTACCGCCGCAAGCGCCGCCCTCCTTTTAGGGTGTAACCGCGCGGACGTAATCACGGTCGGGCTTAACGTGGAGCTCACCGGCTCGATCCCCACCGTGGGAAAATCCTGCGTCAACGCGGCCGCCATGGCCGCGCGCGAGGTCAACGCCCGGGGCGGGATTGCGCTCGGCGATAAAACCGTTCCGGTCAAGCTGCGTATTGAGGACAACGAGGACAAGGCCGAAGGCGCCGCCGCGGTCGCCCAAAAGTTCGTGAGCGCCGGCTGCGTGGCCATGATCGGGCCCAATGCCTCGCGCAATGCAGTGCCCGCCGCGGTCGTGGCCGAGAGCAACAAGCTCCTCATGATTTCCCCCTGGTCCACCAATCCAAAATTGACGGAAGGCAAACGCTATATCTACCGCGCCTGTTTTACCGACGATTTTCAGGGCGTGGTGGTGGCGGCTTTTGTCCTTAAAAAGCTGGCGTTTACCAAGGCTGCCGTGTTGTTCGACATGGCCTCCGAATACAACAAGGGGATTGCTTCGGTCTTTAAAACCGAATTCACCAGGTCCGGCGGGACGCTGACGGCGTTCGAATCGTACGCCACGGGCGACAAGGATTTCAGCGCCCAACTCTCTAAAATCAAGCAAAGCGGCGCGGAGGTCCTGTTTCTGCCGAATTATTATAACGAGGTGCCCCTGCAGATCCGGCAGGCCCGGCAGCAGGGCTTTACCGGCGCGATTGTGGGCAGCGATTCATGGGGATCGGAAGAAATCCTCAAACTCGGCGGTGATTTAATGAATGGATGTTACTTTACTACCCACTATGCCCCGGACATTGCCACCGAAAAAGCGAAAAAATTCATCGGCGATTATACCGCCCTGTACGGCGCCAAACCCGACGATGTCGCCGCGCTCACCTACGATGCCTGCGCCATGCTTTTTGAAAGCATACAAAAAGCCGCGAGCCGGGACCCCGAAAAAGTGCGCGCGCAACTCTCCGTGCTCAGCGAATTTGAAGGCGTTACCGGCGCCATGCGGTTTACGCCGGGCTCCGGCTCGCCGTTCAAGAGCGCGGTGGTGATCCAGATCAAAAACAACGCCTTTACTTATTACGACTCCATTAACCCGCTTTAAAAGTCCTTCTAAAGTGGTTCTGCAACAGGCGCTTAATGCTTTACAGCTCGGAAGCATCTACGCCCTCATCGCGCTGGGGTACGGCCTGGTTTACGGCGTGCTGCGCCTCATTAATTTCGCCCACGGGGATATTTTTATGATCGGCTCCTACCTTGCGCTGTTTTTGGCCGTTTTCTGCCGCTGCCCGCTGTGGGTGGTGCTGCCGGCCACCTTCATCGCCCTGGCGCTGCTCGGCGTGCTTATCGAACGGCTGGCCTATCGACCCCTGCGCGCCGCACCGCGCGTTTCGGCCGTGATAACGGCGCTGGGTGTGGGCCTGTTTCTGGAAACCATCATGCTCGCCACGGTTGGTCCGCAACCGCGCGGTTTTCCGGCGCTGATTAACGGCGGCGTTTACAAAATAGGCCACGTCACGGCCACCGGCGTGCAGCTCGTTATTATTATTGTGTCAATTATCCTTATGCTGGCGCTGGAAGTATTTGTCGCCAAAACGCGCACCGGCATGGCCATGCGTGCGCTCTCGTGGGACAAAACCTGCGCTCCGCTGCTGGGCATCAGCATCGATCGCATCGTTTCCTATACGTTTGCCATCGGCACCGGTCTGGCCGCGATCGCGGGCATATTCGTGGGCATGGCCTATCCGGTGATCGATCCGTACATGGGCATCGTGGTGGGGTGGAAGGCCTTTGTCTCCGCGGTCATCGGCGGCATCGGCAGTATTAAGGGCGCGGTTGTCGGCGGACTGCTGCTGGGATTCGTGGAGATCGGCGCCGCCGCGTGGCTGCCCTCATCCTACAAGGACATGATCTGTTTTACCCTGCTGCTATTAATCCTGCTCGTTAAACCCTCCGGCCTTTTCGGCCTGCCCCTCCAAAAAAAGGTCTAAGCCCGTATGCGCAATCGTCAATGGATTCCGGGAGCGCTTTGCGCGGCCGGGCTTTTAATCACGGTGGTTCTTGACAAAACGCAATGGCTCGATCAATACCTCGTCCAGATTTTAATGTATATCGGGATCAATATAATCCTGACCGTCAGCTTAAACCTCGTGAACGGGTACATGGGTGAATTTTCCGTGGGCCACGCGGCCTTTATGGGTTTAGGGGCCTATGCTTCGGCGTTTTTCTCGCTGAGCATTCTGCCTAAAAGTGCGCTCTTTTTTCCGGCCGCCCTGCTGGCGGGCGGTGTTTGCGCGGGCCTGGCCGGTTTTTTAATCGCGCTGGTCGCCTTTAAGGCGCGTGACGATTATCTGGCGATCATTACGCTGGCGCTGCTCATGATCGTAAAAAGCGCCCTTGACAACATGCCCTGGTTCGGCGGCCCGCAAGGATACCAGGGCATTCAAAAATACACCAATCTTTCCTGGGTATTTGCCTGCGCCGCTTTAGCGGTCGTGACGGTCCGGAACGTGGTTTACAGCAATTTCGGCCGCGGCATCATCGCCCTGCGCGACGACGAGGTGGCCGCCGATTTAGTGTCGGTAAATACCAGGGCGGTCAAAATATTCGCATTTGTAATATCATCATTTCTGGCCGGCATCGCGGGCGGTCTTTTCGCGCACCTGATCCAGTTTATAAATCCGCGCAGTTTTTCGATCGGTAAATCCACCGACATCATGCTCATGCTGTATCTGGGCGGCTCCGGCAGCATCGTCGGTTCGATGCTCGGCGCGGGCATCTGGACGGTGCTGCTGGAGATTTTGCGGTTTTGCGGCATCTGGCGCTTTGTGGTGGCGCCGGTCGCGCTCATCGTCCTGATGATCTACCGTCCCTCGGGAATCATGGGCGGCCGCGAGTGGCGTTTGTTTGTTCCGCGGGAAGGCGACCATGGGCGCAAATAATAAACCCTTCTTTTCCGTAAACAACCTCACGCATTCTTTCGGCGGGCTTACGGCCGTGAGCGGGTTTGACCTGACCGTAGAGCCCGAGTCGGTGTGGGGGATAATCGGCCCGAACGGCGCGGGCAAAACCACCATCTTTAACCTTATTACCGGCGTTTACAAAGCCGACGAGGGCTCCGTTGCGCTTTGGGGTGAGGAGCTGGTCGGTCTAAAAAGCCATCGCATCGTGGGCCGCGGCATTGCGCGCACGTTCCAGAACATCAGGCTTTTTAAGTCCATGAGCGTTATTGACAATATAAGAACCGGCGCCTACGGGCGCCTGCGCTATCCCTGGTACAGCTGTCTTTTGCGCAGCGGCCGCTTTAGAAGCGCGGAAAATCAGGTCCGGCAGGAATGCTGCGCCATCCTCGAAAAATTCGGCTTGGCCGACCGGCGCCACCAGCCGGCAGCAAGCCTGCCCTACGGGGTGCAGCGCAAAATCGAACTGGCGCGGGCGCTCATCAGCCGGCCCGTGCTGTTGCTGCTCGACGAACCGGGCGCCGGCATGAACCCCGCCGAACTCGATGCGCTGGCCGATCTGGTCCTGTGGGTACGGCAGGAATTCAAGGTCGCCATCCTGATCATCGAGCACCGCATGCCGCTGGTCATGAAGGTGTGCCAGCAGGTGCGCGTGCTTAATTTCGGCCGGACCCTTTTTACGGGCAAGCCCGGCGACCTGCGGGGCGACGCCGCCGTGGTGCGCGCTTATCTGGGGTAGGATTATGCCGCTGCTTGAGCTGAGGGCCGTGTGCGCCGGTTATGGGCCCCTCGCGGTCCTGCAGGGGCTTGCGCTGCACATTGACGAAGGCGAAATCGTGTCTCTTATCGGCGCCAACGGCGCCGGCAAGTCCACCACGCTGCGGGCGATTTCGCGCCTGCTGCCGCTGAGCGGCGGCG
>JAQUMP010000232.1:0-2803 GCA_028718065.1 Chitinivibrionales bacterium
TGTACTTAACCCTTCGTGTATATTTTCTTCGGTAGGCATCGGTAACACTCCTTGATAGTTCTCCTATCATTTAAGTGTTACCCATTTTTCCTAAATCGCAGGACTCATTATCTGGTAGTTAGAACAACACTCGTTTGTAAAGTTGATCCTATTTTAACCGAAGCTCCTGAAGTAGTAAAGGTCGCAATCAAGGCGGTTACATTCGTGCCGTAGGGCACTGTTACCATTACCGTTTTGGCTACTTCATTGATTATTCCTGTTACCGCCGGGCTGGTAAAGCTGAACCCTGTTAAGGCCTTTGCGGTGTTGGCCCCGACAATAACGGTTACTATATAATCTTGAGTGCTTCCGTTCGCCGCTATAATGGTGTAAGTTAGGGGCACGGAGAAATTATTAGCGCTTGTTCCGCTCGTTTGTAAACTGGAACCTATCTTAACAAAAGCTCCTATCGTGGTAAATGTTGCGACCAAAGCCGTTACGTTCGTACCATAGGGAACGGTAACGGAAACTGTTTTAGCGGCTTCGTTCACCGTTCCTATTGCTGTCGGGTTTGTAAAGCTGAATCCGGTCAAGGCCTTTGCGGTATTTGGCGCAACGGTAACGATTATAACGTAATCCTGGGTGCTTCCATCGGCCGCCGTAACGGTGTAGGTCACTGGTGCGCTAAAATTATTAGCTGTTGTGCTGCTTGTTTGGATTGCGGCGCCTATTTTAACCGATGCTCCGGTTGAGGTAAATGTTGCGACTAGGTTGGTTGCATTGGTGCCATTGGGAACGGTTATGGCCACTGTTTTTGCAGAATCATCGATTGTTCCCGTTACCGTTGGGTTGGAAAAGCTGAATCCTGTCAAGGTTTTTGCCGTGTTGACGGAAACCGTAACGGTTACCTTATAATCCTGCGTGCTTCCATCCGCCGCCGTAACGGTGTAGGTTACGGGTGCAATAAAATTATTGGCGGTTACGCCGCTTGCCTGCACCGTGGAACCTACCTTGACAGATGCACCAGTCGTAATAAATGTTGGGATCAAGGCGGCCACATTCGTACCGAAGGGCAAAGTTATGCTGACGGTTTTTGCCGCTTCATTGATTGTCCCTGTGGCGGCAGGGTTAGCAAAGCTGAAACCAGTCAAGGCTTTGGCGGTGTTGATGGAAACCGTAACGGTTACGATATAATCCTGGGTGCTTCCATTCGCCGCGGTCACGGTGTATGTTACCGGCGTTGTGAAATTATTGGCGGTTGTGCCGCTGGTTTGGATTGTGGCGCCGGCCTTAACCGAAGCGCCTGTCGTGGTAAATGTTGGAATTAAGGCGGTCACGTTCGTGCCATAGGGAACATTTATATTCACGGTTTTTGTAGCTTCGTTAATTATTCCCGTGGCTGCCGGATTAGTAAAGGCAAACGAAGCCAAAGCCTTGGCAGAGTCGATTGCGCTCCACATTGCAAATAATGATATATTGGATGCGCCGATGGTAATTTTGGAACCCCCGGTATAGAATATTCCACTGCCATCCGCTAATGTGTTCCATCCTGTAAAGGAAAAACCGGGTTTTGTCAAGGGACCGATGTTTCCCATTACCGTTACGCTTGCGCCCTGCTTATAGCCGTTCGAATCGGATGGAGCAACCCCGAAAGCGCTATCCATGTCCTTGTATGTTATAGAATATAAAAGGGTAAGTTTTGCCCCTTGGCTCGTAACACTGTCCGCGCTGTTTTTGACTCTACAACTAAAAATTGCATTGGTATCGGCAATCGTTGTCGCCGAGGTTGTATACGAGGCAAGCTTGGCGCTGTCGATTGGTTTTCCGTTTTTAAACCATTGGTAAGCAAGGTTGGTACCCGTGGCAACCACGGCAAAAGTCGCCTTTTGTCCCAAAAGCACCGATTGTGAATCCGGTTGCGTCGTAATCGCTGCGGGCTGGACCGGCTTTGGTTTGACGATAATGGTTTTAGTGGCGGTTTTCTGGTGGTCGCTGCTAATGGCCATGATCGTGATTGTAAAGGTATCCGCCGCAGCATAGATATGCGAAAAGGAGAGCGTATCGTTGTTTGTTGACGATTTTGTTGGGTTAGCATTAACGATGGGGGTGCTGTCGCCGAAATCAACGGTTATTTTATCGACAATATCCCAAAGATGTATTTCGGCTTTGATTGTTAGCGCGGAGTCGACAAAAACGTGAATTGTGGCGGTGTCAGCCGGGTTGAGCGTGTCCGAAAGGATTTTAACCTTGATATTATCGGGATTTGTGAACGGATTAATACCGGGCGTGCAGAGCAATATCATCCCGCAGAATAAACACAGCGCAAAAATGGCCGATACTATGGCATTTTTTTTCATATTACACCAAATTTTATTGGGAAAGGGGTTTTCAGCGAATACCGGAAAGCCAGAAAATAAGAAATGGAGCACGACAGATGGGAAATTCTTTCCTTTTTACGGGATATTAGCGCATTGTCCTAAAACAAATTTAACCCGCGCATAGCCGCATCCAGATCTTCTTCCCCGCTGGCGCCGCTGAATGCCGCAAGGTAATAAACCTGATCGCGCTCTTTAATCGCCCCGCCCAGATATTCATACTCGCCGAAAAGGGGCGGGCGTGTTTTGCCGCCGCTGTTTTTGAGCGTATCGCACATTTCGGCCACCTTGGAATAGGCCACGGCCATAAAGTTTACACTTGCGCTGCAAAGCGTCCCCACGGCTTTCATCTGCGAATGCAGAACCTTGTTTTGGTCGTAAATGGCCGCCACGGCCACGCCTTTAATCTTTAATTCTTTCGCCCGGGATTCAATCGCCTCCAGCGCCTT
>JAQUMP010000232.1:2813-6236 GCA_028718065.1 Chitinivibrionales bacterium
TTTGATATTTTTAAAACGTAATTGTCCGGCAACCCGTGCAAATCACCCATTCTTTGTCCTCCTGTTTTTGCGTGCTGATATTCAGTAGAATGAAATATATTCTACTCATTGATAATATGCAATAATAGAAAAGAGGAGGTCTGAATGGATCTTAAACTCGCCGGTTTAAAGGCCGTGGTTATTGGAGGGTCGACCAGCATCGGCGCGGCCATCGTGCGCGCGTTTGCCGCCGAAGGCGGCAATGTGGCGTTTTGCGCGCGCAACCAGGCGCACATCGATGCGATGCTGCGCTCGGCGGAAGCGCTGCCCGGCGCGGTCACGGCGAGGCAGCTTGACTTTACGGATAGCGACCGTTTCAAGCAATGGCTTGACGATCTCGGCGCCTTTGATATTTTTGTCCCCAATGTGAGCGCGATTTCAGGCGAGTGGGAAACGGCGATCCAGGTCGATGTCCGCGCCACCGTAAACGCCACGGAAGCGGCCGTGCCCTTCCTGATGCGTTCGTCAAATGCGGCCATTACCTACATCGGCTCCAAGGCCTCGTCGATGGCGCTGCCCGGCTTTGCCGCCTACGGGGCGGTCAAGGCGGCCATGACCCATTACATGAAATCGCTCTCCCTGCAAGTGCTGCCGACCGTGCGCGTGAACACCGTTTCGCCCGGCGATACCTTATGTAAAGACGGCGTCTGGGAACGTATCCGACTGCAGGACCCGGAAGGCTTTGAACGGGGCGCGCAAAAAACGCCCATGAAGCGCCTTTGCACGGCGGAAGAGGTCGCGCGCGTGGTAGTCTTTATCTCCAGCCCGGCCGCAAGTTTTGTCGCGGGCGCAAACTGGTTTGTAGATGGCGGCGCCATCGGCGGCGTGCCGCTCTGAGCCGCCTGACCCTACTGCAAAACTCACCTGCTCAAACAATCGCCGGTTTAACGTCCACCCAGGTTACGTCGGCCGCCGAAAAACCGAAGTCCGTGAGAAACCGGTTTACCACCGTTGCGTTATGGGCGCAGGCCATAGGCGCGACTTCGCGCACGTTTTTGACCGTGGCATAATCCACCACCGGGCTGCAAACGCCCATGACGATCCGGTTGGTATCGGCATTGGGGATGCCGCCCGGGCCGGTGCAATTGGACCAGAGCGCATCCACGATGCAAAGCTGCTGGCGCGCCGGCGTTCCGCCCACGATCGCGGGGCTTTTGTTGATGGCGATTAAATAATCGGTGGTGCCGTGGCCGTGGGGCTGGGGCGTAAAGGTGCCGAAATGATTTTTCATGGTCATGGTGGTATTGCCGAACTCCGGCCCATGACCTTTACAAACTGCGCAATTTACCAGAATGTCGACCGAGCCGTCGGCGATATGCTTGGTGCAGGCGTACGAACCGGCGTCGGGCGCGGGAATGGCCGCATCCTGCATGCCGCCCAGCGCGTCGTTGCCTTTGCTCACGATGACGTCTTTGGGAAGCCCTTTGCCTAAGAATTTTTCGTATTTTCCGCTGCGGGCATCGTGACGGCCGTCGAAGATGATAATGTTTCCATACGGGATGCCCAGCGCATTGAGTTGGCGGCAGATTTTGTCCACGATTGCCACGCGCGAATGGTTCTGGGCAATGCAATTGACCTTAATGGCGGCCTTGACCTCTTTCCATTTTTTGGCGGCGGGCTTTTGGAAAATCGCGGCCCAGGCCTCCGCAGCGCTTGACTTTTGCGCAAGCGATTTGGCCAGCTCGTCCAGGTTGGCCTGGACCTTTACGGCATTTACAAAAAAGTTCTGGCCGCTCGTGGGCGACATATCCTCGAAGCCGATAAACTGGGCGCAGGTTTTATTTACCATTGCGGAATCTTTACAGGATACAACGCGCGTGTTGGGTATGCCCGGATTTATGGCCATGCCGTTCTGCCACCCCGGCGCCGCCGCTTCTGCCCCGGCAATCGGCAGTGCGCCGATCGCCGCCGCCCCGGCGCCAAGGCCAGCGGTTTTAAGAAATTTTCTTCTGCCTTCAGAAACGCTTTTGTTTGCCATGGGTATTCCTTTTTTGATGATATTAATGGGCGCGATAACCGCGCCCCTACGGCCGTACGATATTATTGTCCGATTCTGCGTTTATAAAAATCCAACAACAGGATTGCGGCATTGGTTGCATTGGAAATTGCGCCGCCGTAATCCGTGGTCGAGAGCTTAAAAAAGAAACGGCCGATGCGCGCATAGGTAATCGCGCTGTTGCCGTTGTCCTGAAAAATTGCCGTGGTGCGCGGATATGCGCCAACAGCTATGCCGTTGGTCACTTGGGTTGCCGTTACTTCCGCAAAAACCGCGGACGCGCCGGCCTGGGAGCCGAAATCAAGAATATATAACTCCATGCGATACCCGGCGGTGCTTGCTAATTTCTGGTATATACCGTTAATCAACCCTTTATTGCTATACAGGTACGCTTCGCCGTCCAGCCCGACATCGCCCGCAAGCTGGTCCACGGTTGTAAAGGTTTGATAGGTGGAAGGAGTTTCCGCCCAACCCGAAATCTCCGAGGTAACGCGCAGGTTTGCGGTTTTAATTCCGGTGGGGGTGGCTGCTTTACTATGGGCACAACCGCAGAATAAAAAAGCGCCAAGGCACGGCATTAATGCTATTCTGGATAGTCGCATTGTGTAAAATCCCCCCCCCCAAACAAACCCTACTTTTAAGGCTTTGCCTGCCAGACTCTTACCCAATCCACTAAAAGCGGCCACTCCGGACAGGTTTCCAGGTACAGGAACATGCCCTGGGGTTCGCGGTCGAGAATGGAGAATGTCCCGACCGGCGCATTATTGTCCGGCGGATCGGGCCGCTTGTCGGCGCCATAGGTCTGCGTCATGAGCGCCTTGCCGTCGAAATACCAGGTGATTTTACCCGGCATCCACAAACAGCCGTAGGTATGGAACGCATTTAAGTCCGTATTTTTGGGGAGCGGCTGCCGGATGTTGCTATTTTGATAGTGCTTTTGGGCGGAGTCGATCCATTCGTTAACGGTGCCGTAGAAAGCGCTGTCGTAGGTGTGCTTACCGCCGGTGCCGGCCTCAAAAAAGTCAATCCCCACCCATTTGTCCATATTATTTACCCTGGCATGCCTGACCGAAAAAATTCCCCAGCCGGGGTAGTAGGACGCCTTTGGCGCTAAGGACGGATCAAAACGGAACCTGGCCTCAAAATAGCCATAGGTAAAGGCTTTGCCGAGATCGTTCTTAAAGTTATAGGTTGTAAAGGCCCAGCCGCCGGGACACTTGTTGATGTTTAAAACCGAGTTGGCCACGGTGTAGGCCGATGGCGATATGTGCATCTTGTCAAGACCTTCCCATTCCGGCGCGCCCACGTACCATTTAAAACCCGCTTTGCCGGTGTTGTTGACATCGATGGAATTAAGCGAGTCGAATTCGTCGTCAAAAACAAGCGTT
>JAQUMP010000233.1 GCA_028718065.1 Chitinivibrionales bacterium
CGTGAAGGCACGCCGGCGAGCGATATCGAGGTTATTGTCAAGGGGCGCGTCGTCGTTTTTTTGGAGCGCAGCGGCCGGGTCCTTAATATTACGGAGTTCGGCCAGGGCGATTGCGTTGGTGAAATCTCGGTGATCGGCATTTTAAACCACACCGCCTCGGTAAAGGCGCTGGAGCCCACGACGGTCCTGGTATTCGCAAAACAACTGCTCATGGATATTTTTCATACCGATCCGCGCCTTTTTTCCCTGGTGATTTTAAATATCGCCCGCGAGTTGGCGCGCCGTTTGCACCACACTAACGAGATCCTTCTTAATTATTCCGGCTTGCAGGCCCAACAATAACCGCCGCGGCCCGGTATAATTTATTTTGTCCTTTACCAATGCCGCCCGTTTCGATAATTATTCCCACCTATAACCGTGCGCGCCTGCTCGGCCGGGCGCTCGATTCCGTGTTCGCCCAGGATTTCAGCGATTACGAAATTATTGTAGTGGACGACGGCTCCACCGACGACACGACCGCTCTGCCCCAGCTTGCCGATGGCCGCGTGCGCCTGCTGCGGCTCTCCTGCAACTGCGGCGTGGCCTGCGCGCGCAACCACGGGGTCGCGGCGGCCGCCGGCCGCCTCATCGCCTTTTTGGATTCCGACGACGCCTGGCTGCCCCAAAAACTCTCGCGCCAGACGGCGTGGCTTTTAAAAAACCCGGGCTTTCGCATTATGCAAACCGGCGAAATCTGGATCCGCAACGGCGCGCGCGTTAATCCGCCGGCCACCCACAAAAAAATCCACGGCGATATCTTTGCGTCGAGCCTGGAACGCTGCATGGTTACGCCGTCGTCGGCGCTTCTGGAAAAAGAATTATTTTTAGAAATGGGCGGTTTTAACGAATGCCTGCGCGCCTGCGAGGACTACGACCTGTGGCTAAAAATCGCCTGCCGCTATCCCATCGGCTTGCTCGACGAAAATCTTTTAGTGCGCTATGGCGGGCATGCGGACCAGCTTTCCGGCACGACCTTTGCCCTGGACCGTTTTCGCGTCCGCAGCCTGCTGGACCTGCTCACGTGCGGCGCGCTTTCCGCCGAACGGAGAAAATTGACAAAGGATATACTTGCTAAAAAGGCCGGCATTCTGGCGCAGGGATTTAAAAAACACGCTAACCATAAAGAGTATCGGCATTATGCCCAAATCGCCAACGCCTATGCACTGTAAAGAGCAGCTTGCGCGCCTTTTTAAAAATCAGCCGGAGCTGGCGCACGCAATTCAGCACGACGCCGTCAAACCCGCTTTTTTAAAACAAATCGTCTCATTCAGTGAAGACGATCAACGGGCGCTAGTCTCCTTGTTCGCGGCTTTTTCGCTTTCGCACCAGACCCAGGCGCAATGGCTGCAATGGCTGCCGGAGATCGCGTATTCTTCCGGATCTTCGATCGCCGAAATTCTAAAGAGCGACGCCATAAAAAACATTTGTAACGACGATAAACGCAATAATCCGCAAAAAATCCAAAGTTTGCATGAGGCGCTCTTTGCGCTGCGCTTTCCGCTTTACACGCAAATGTTGGCGCAATGGGAGCTGGCGGAAAAGGAGCTGAATCCGGACCGGCAACAAGTTCGCTTTACACCCAGCGCAGCTTTCGAGAAAAATAAATTGGAGGTCGCGATTACCGTTACGGACGGAAAAAAGGCCCGCGCGCTTTTTAAAAAACTGTCGGAAATCGGCGCGGCGTCCTGGGAAAAACTGATATACCCAATAAATTTTTAAAAACAAAACAATACGTTATACCGTTTTTTCGTTGACACGCTCGAAATTACGGCCCTGATGCGAGGCTGCAAAAAACTCCATTTCTCGACGTAATTCCCGCTTGAGCTCTTCGACCGTTGGAAGTTCATGTTGATACCGACTGGTGAAAATCTGCCTTTGTTTTTCACCGAGGACATATTCTGCCATTGCATCATTTTTATTGGTGCAGAGAATTAATCCGATAGTCGGATTTTCATCAATGGCCTTAATTTCCCTATCGAAATAATTGACGTACATGAGCATCTGGCCAAGATCCCCATGGGTTAATTTGCGCGTTTTCAGGTCAATGACAACATAGCATTTGAGCCTGATATGATAAAATACAAGGTCGGAATAAAAATGGTCGCCCTCTAATGTCAACCGTTTTTGACGGCCGACATACGCAAAACCGCTGCCCAGTTCGAGGAGAAAGTCTTTAAGCTTGGAAATCAGAGCAGTTTCGATATGTGTCTCATTGAGTTTGGATGACTCGGGTAAATCGAGAAATTCCAACACGAATGGGTCCTTGATTATGTCAACCGGCCTTGCAATTGCGTTTCCCTTACTCGCAAGAGCAAGCAATCCTTTTTTATCGCGGCTCTTTAATAGGCGGAAAAAGAGTAAACTATCAATCTGCCGTTCAAGCTGCCTACCGCTCCAATTATTGGCAATAGCTTCAATCTCATAGAAATTCCGCGCCTCTATCTTGTCGATTTTGATCAACGCACGATAATGTTTCCAACTAAGGCCGGTATGCAAATGGCCGGGCGTCCAATTCGTCGATAAAACTGATTGGTCACCCGCCGGGTGACGTTTTAGAGACATTCTAGATTGGTCACCCGGCGGATGACCAATTGTCGATAGCAAGTCCGGGTAAGCCTGATAAAACAGGCGCATATATTTTAAAGAGCTTAAAGAAAATCCAGCCCCAAATTCACGCGATAGGTTTATTGAAAGAAATCTGAGTAATTGCTCACCGTATTCCGCCCGCTTTTTACCGCCTTGCTGCGCCTCAACGATCTGCCGACCAATAAGCCAGTTGGCCTTGACATGCGCCGTATCAACGGAACGCGCCGCCTGGGTTCGGGCCGTTTCCCAGATGGTCTTTATTTCTGATAGCAGCTTACTGGGCAGTAGTTTTGGAGTTAGTTCATTTTTTGGCGAAACCGATTTCCTGGTCATACGTCCCCTCTTCGAATAAAATTCGTTCAAGCCGTTCTTTCCTTTTCCTATTTTTTCCGCGTGGCCCTAAGCGATTAGCTTAGAGGCTTGGCAAAACCATTCCATTGGACTGTTAAGAACAAATGAGTGTTCAAATACCTTGTTCTTTTCCAAAACAACCGGGATTAGAATGGGTTTATATGTGGGCTTTACAATTGAAAGTTGATATGAGCCGGGCTTGATGCCGGTTGCCAAAACCGGTGTTTGGCCCGCTGTGTTATTATTCAAGACAACGGTCGCGCCACTCGGCTCACTGTTAATCTTCACCGATGAATATATATAGGATAATGCACGAAATATTTTTATCTCACCATTCGGAATTGCCGTAATGATTGTATCGAACGGTTCATGCTCAGCCGCCTCAATCCGTAAAGCGATCTGCTGAGAAACAGGGAACTTTTTTTTCTCTATGCTGCCATTGCCGATCAGAACGCCGTTGGCCAGAATACGGGCTGTATCCGGAAATGCTGTAACGGATAAATATTTTACTTGCGCGGCGATATTTTGCAGGAGATCTGAAATCGCTTTTTGAGGCGCGCTTTCGGCCACGGTTTGTAAAGCGCCTTCCTGAAAAACCGTTACGGCGCCTTCTTCCTTTTGGCTTTGGGCATTTACAGAACGCAGGGCAATTTCATAGCCGGTATCTTTCTGAGTGATGGTTCCCAAGATAATGACTTCGGCATTAAGCGGGGCCGCTACGCGGATTTTGCAAGGGATATCTGCGCACTTTTCAAGCTGATTTATTCTGGCCATGCCCAGCACCGAATACATTTCAGCTTTTTGAATAACAATCAATCCCGAACCACTAAGCGCATCACGGATTTTATCAGTCAGAATGTTTCGGTCGTATTCGGAAGCGCCAACGGATGCGGATTCCAAAAAAAGCACACGCTTGCTGCTTTGCGCCATTACCGCTATTGCGCAAAATGCCAAAAGAAAAATAGCCGGTGAAATTATCTTGTTAATGGTTCCCTCTATTGTCATGATATTCATTCTCTGGGATGAGCGCTATTTTTTATCCTTAGACGGGAAAAGTGAAAAACCACCCTTGTCTTCGTTTTTAGCCGGGGTCTCGGATTTGGGCATAAGAATATCGCCGTCCTCTTTAGAGAAATCCTTCCAGTCATCATCTGCATATCCCCATTTGATAAGTTGATCATTCTTAAAAGTCAGGGCAAATATTTTCTCCTGCCCCCACTCAGTAGCGGAAGCAGAATTCCCTAATAGTTTCATTTTCTTGCCTTGGACTTCTTGGAGTTTTTCTGCAACCGTATAAAGCCATACTTCATAAACCTCTCCATTGGATAAAACAAGGCCGGCGCGCATTTCCAGCGGCTCACCAAGATTGAGCTTCACATCCCGTTTGGGCATTTTGGGAAATAGTTTGGCCATTTCGTCAACATCTATAAAATGGTGTATCAGCAAGGTTGAAGATGAGGTACAGCCGACAAAGGCTGCGGCAATAGCAGCGATAAGTATGGTTTTCAAGTGTTTTAACGTTGAAGATCTCCTTGAATTATGGGGTGAAAAAAGTGTTCTATATGGGGATTGGTCTCTTTGTCTTTATGTCAATGTCAATACAATTGAATATACTATTATGTCAAATACCTTGTCTATGGCGAAATCACAAAGCCCTCGAATTTTTCATATTTCTCCGCCCGCCTTTTCGCTTTTTCTTTTTCTGCATGCGTTTCTTCTTTCGGGGCAGACAACCAGCTTAAACCTGCCCGTTTATAACGCGCTTGACAATACCGATAAACTCCTCGGTCGTAAAGGGTTTGGTCACCGCGCCCGAAAAACCGTAATCGCGGTAATGGGAGAGCACCGGATCGGTGGAGTATCCGCTCACGACGATAAGCTTTGCCGCCGCGTCAAGTTCAATGATTTTTGCGGCCGTTTCGGCGCCGCCCATTCCCCCCTGGATCGTTAAATCCATAATAACAGCTAAAAAGGGCGCTCCGCCGGCGGCCGCTTCTTTATAGGCCGCCAGGGCGGCGGCGCCATGCGCGACCGGATGGGTCGCATAACCGGCCGCCTTAAGCAGCCGCTCCATGATCGTGCGCACGATTTCGTCGTCGTCCATAATGAGCACGCATCCGCTCCGCGACGGCGCCGGAAATGTTGCGTTTTCGTTTTCGGCCGGCGCGCCCGCGTTGGAAACCGGCAGGTAAAAACTAAAGGTGGTGCCGGCCCCCGGCTGCGATTCATAACCGATATGACCGTTATGTTTTTTTATAATGGAATAGGCCGTGGTAAGCCCAAGGCCGCTGCCGGATTTTTTAGTGGTAAAATAGGGGTCGAAAATCCGGGCGGCCGCCTCCGGCGGAATACCTTTGCCGGTATCTTTAATGCTTACTTTTACATAGCGGCCCCCTTTGAGGGGCAGAGGCGTATTACTTTCCACGGTCACATTGCAGGCGCTCACCGCCAGCGTGCCGCCGCCTTCCATGGCCTGGTCGGCGTTAATGATAAGGTTGTTCAGGACCTGGTCGATCTGCCCTTTGTCAATTTCGACGGCCTCCAGGTCGTCCGGCAGGGAAAGCTTGTAGTCGACGCGCGACCCGCTCAGGCAAAACCCCACGGCGTCCTGGATGATTTCTTTTAAAGAGGCGACTTCCTTGACCGGCGCGCCGCCCTTGGCGAAGGTAAGCAGTTGCTTGGTAAGTTTACTGGCGCGAAAGGCCGCCTTTTCGGCCTCGTGCAGCAACAGGCTTGTTTCCGGGTCGTTTTTAAGGTTGATTTTTGCCATGAACATATTGGAAATGATGCCGGTGAGGATATTGTTAAAATCGTGCGCAATGCCGCCCGCCAGCACGCCGATGGAATCGAGCTTGTTGGCGCGGATAAGCTCGCTTTCGATTTTTTTCTTTTCGGTGATATCGGTGATAATGCCCAGGATCGCCGGCGATCCTTCGTAGGTAATAAGGCGCGTGGTGCTGATGGCGTCGATGCGGCGGCCCTCGTTGCCCAGAATCATATATTCGTAGGGGGCCACATTTTCGTTTCGGGCATGCCGTTGTAAATTGACCTGGACTGCGGGCCACGATTCCGGGGCAATAATGGACGACAGCTCAAACCCCGCGGATAAAAAATGGTCGCGCGGATATCCCAGCACCTCGGCCGCGCGTTCGTTGACATACACCACCCGGCCGTTCTTGTTTATAAAGATAATGTTGGGCGATTTTTCAGCCAGCGTGCGGAATTTTTCCTCGCTTTCGCGCAGGTCCTTT
>JAQUMP010000234.1 GCA_028718065.1 Chitinivibrionales bacterium
ATGCTGCGCAGGGTAACGGCAAGGCGTTCGCGTTCCATGGCGATGGTGTCTTCGGCCTGCTTGATTTCCGTTATATCGCGCGCGCTGGAGAGCGCACCCGTAACGACGCCGTTTTTGTCCTTGAGCGCGCGGCACGACCAGCCCAAAAGCCTCTTTTGTCCGTCTTTGCGCCGCTGCCAACTTTCCAAATATTGCACATTTTCGTCGCCGAAAAAGAGCGGCTGGACCACGGCGTACGTCGTTTGTTCGCCTTCAAAGTAGTGGGCGGCCTCTTTACCGATAACATTCCCGCCGAAAAAGTCGTATCCGGCCTTGTTTGCCCAGGTGTAAACCTTGGCGGTATCGACCTCCATGATAATGTCCGGGATCGCGGAAAGCAGCGCCTCGTGGCGGGACGAAACAATACGAAGCGTTTTCTGGGCCGTGGTAAGATCGCGGCCCAACCAGCGCGCGATGATTGTTATAAGCAGGAAAGATATCAGCAGCATGATTATTGTATCAATGGATATGTGCATTGCAGGATTAAGATTAAAATACCCGAACCTGAATTTTATATCGATCCAGCCCATGACAAGCAGGAGCAGCGCAACGGCGGGCAGAAAAGCGCGCGTGAGGCGCCCTTGTAAAGATGGGGCCAGCAGCAGGGAAAACAAGATTGATTTTGGGCCGCTCCCGCCGACAAGCGCGACGGCAAGCAGCATGAACATGATCGCGGCGGGCAGGGCAATCGGCACGTATGCCCCGCCGTAAAGCAGCGGCAAGCCGTATAAATATCCGACGGAACTCACGAACCCCCAGAAAAAAATAAAAATCGCCAGAATGTCCGAAAAAATTTGGGCGGTCCGGTTTTGCCGGAGTAAACCGCGTATGATAAGCGCAAAGCCCGCGGCGATAAAGCCGATTGCCGCCAGCGGCGACATGGTTGCCGCTTGACCGCTTGGATAGGTAAGCGTGGTATTATTTGTAAATAAATCCGCAAGGGAAAAGAAAGAGGCTTTTGTTTTGAGCACATAGCCGCAAAACAGGGCCGTAAAAAGACCGGCAAGAAATAACAGCAATGACGATTTCCGGCTCTCCGGCCGCCGCTCGTTCCATAAAAGCAACGCGCTTAGTATAAAAAAAATCAGGGAGGTGTTGAAGGCGATCGGTTTAAAGGGCGCTCCCCAGGAGGCAAGTATATGCAAACCCGCCGCCCAACCCAAAAATGAAACGAGGGAAATAATTATGGCCAGACCATTTGCCGTTTGTGAAATTTTAAGCGACCGGGGAGTTATCATAATGCATGGAAAATAGTATGCGGAGTGCATTCAGGCTTACTTTTATTCCGCCGCGGCCGCCAGGATTTTTTCTTGTTTGGCAATATGCCGGTTAAGCATGGACGCCAGATCGGCGTCGCGATAGGGTTTACGGATGCTATCCACAAACCCGAACCCTCTTGGATTGGACATGACCGGATCTTCCGAATAGCCGCTGGATGCGAAAACGGGGATGGTTGGATAGGTCCGGGCCATTTCCGTCATGGCCTCCCGGCCGCCCATGCCGCCCGGAATGGTCAGGTCAAAAATCGCCGCGTTCAGGGATGCGCCGGCGCTCATGGCGCAGGAGCAAATCGCGAGCGCTTCGCGGCCGTCTTTGGCTTCCACCACCGAATAGCCCATTTTTTTAAGCATGTTTCCGATTATTTCACGCACAAAATCTTCGTCGTCCATGACTAAAATCAATCCGCTGCCGCTGTGCGACATCACCGGCGTGTTAACATCCGCCTCCGGCTCCTTCTGCGAAGCGGGCAAATAAATATGGAACACGCTCCCCTTGCCCGGTTCGGATTCCACTTCGATGCAACCGTCGTGTTTTTGAATTATGGAATAGCTTGTCGCCAGGCCCAACCCGCTGCCGGTATGCTTGGTGGTAAAGAAAGGGTCGAAGATGCGCTTGAGCAGGTCCGGTTGAATGCCGACGCCGGTATCGGCGATGGAGATCTTAAGGTATTTCCCGTTTCGCAGCGGCGTTTTGGCATTGTCCGCTACGAACGTGTTTTCGGCGGTAATAACCAGGCGGCCGCCGTGCGGCATGGTCTGAAGGGCGTTTATTACTATATTGTCAATTACCTGCGCCATCTGGTTTTCATCAAAATCGCAAGCCCACAGGTCGGGCGCTATTTTAAATTCGCAGAAAATTTTTGCGCCCGAAAGCGCAAAGGTGGCGCTTTCCTTTACTAAAGCGCCAAGCTGCCCCGTTTTGCGAACCGGCGTGCCGCCCTTGGAAAACGTGAGCAGTTGCCGGGTAAGGTTCTTGGCCCGCTCGAACACCGTGACCGCCTTGTCTAAAAATATCGACGTTACCGGATCGCCCGTGCTGCGCTCGCGCGCCATATCGATGTAGCCGAAAATCCCGCTTAATAAATTGTTAAAATCGTGGGCGATACCGCCGGCCAGAATACCCAGAGAATCAAGTTTTTCGGCCTTTTGCATCTGGTCGAGCAGTTTTTGTTTTTCGGTGATGTCGCGGAACACCATGACAACGCCCGCCACAGCGCCGTCTTGGCCTTTTATGGGCGCGCCGCTGTCGGCGATGATGCGCTCTTTACCGTTGCGTGAAACCAGGACTGTGTGGTTCGCCAGTTCAACGATTTCCCCCGACGCCAGGATTTTTTCTACCGGAGTTTGGAGCGCTTCGCGGCTGCGCTGGTCGATCATCGTTAATATTTTGCCGAGCGGCAAGCCGCGCGCTTCGTCCTGCGACCAGCCGGTTAGTTCTTCGGCGATCCTGTTCATGATAACAACGGCGCCCTTTGTGTCGGTGGTAATTACGCCGTCGCCGATGCTGCGCAAGGTAACGGCAAGGCGCTCTTTTTCGCCGGCGAGATCCGCTTCGGCGACCTGTCGCTGTACAACCTTCCAGACGCCGTTCAGCAAAAGCGTTAGTTGCAGCACGTCGGTTTCATCGTAGTCGGCCGCTTTGTTGGCAACACCCGTTACCGCCACGATTTTACCGTTTACAAAAACAGGCACGGTCATGAATTTGTACAAAGGAGCATGGCCGGCGGGGTAGCCTTTTTTAAGCGGGTGGTCGGCCTGAAAGTCATTGATGATAATCGGCCCGCGCTGCCGCACGGCCTCGCCCCAGATACCTGTTTTGTCAAGCTGATATATTGTCGGCGGATGCTCGATCGTGCATTCCCGCATGACGCCTTTAGACCAGGTGTTGAGGGTAAATTCCTCACGTTCTTCGCTATAGTAATAAATATAGCCGATTTTGCTTTCGGTCAGCTTTATCGCTTCGTCAAGGGCAAAATCAAGCAGTTCCCGCGAGTCCCGGAACGGGCGCTGCAAAATGGTTGTCAGGCTCCGCAGGCGCGCGGCGTTTTTTATGATTACTTCCTCCGCTTGCCAGCGGTCGGTTATATCGTTCAAAAAACTAAGCGTGGCGGGCCGGCCTTCCCACTCAATTGCGACCGCGCTGATTTCGACCCAGATCGTCTCGGAATTTTTGGTGACTAACCGGAAGGCATAAACCGGCGGAGGGGTTTTCCCGGCAATGCGCGCCGCATGGCGTTCCTTGATCAGGTTTCTGTCGTCCGGGTGGATAAATTCAAGATACGAAACGGCCCTGAGCTCCGAATTTGAATATCCGGTAAGCCTACTGAGCATCGGATTGGCAAACTTGATCGCACCGTCCTGGGCGATCAAGATGGCCTGGCCCGCATTGTCAACCAACTCCCGGTAGCGTTTTTCGCTGGTACGCAGGGAATTTTCCAGGGATATGCGTTCGGTAACGTCTTTGGAAAAACCGATACTTCTGGTATCGCTCAGCTTGACTGCCTTTACATTCAGGCAGATCAGCGCGCCGTTTTTATGCTTGTGCCACATGTCCGCGTCGGCAGAACCCGTCTTGTTCACCTTTTTAAAATGCTCCGAGCCCGCTTCCCACGATTGCTCGGCCTGCAAATCCCGGATACTCATTTTTTTCAGCTCGTCTTCGGAGTATCCGGTTAACAAACATGACGCTTTATTCGCCTCAACGAACCGGCCGGCATTATCAACCACGAATATTCCGTCGGGAGCGTTTTCGATATAGCTGCGGAATTTTTGCTCGCTCTTGCGGAGCGCTTCCTGAGAAGCCTCGATGTCGCCGCCGACCATGCGCGCTATGCCGATAATTATGACCGCGGTAACCGCCAAAACGAATATTGATAGCGCAACCATGAGAATCACGGGATTAAAACCGGAGGAATTAAATAGACGCAACGAGACAAAAAGGGTGCCCGTAGCGACCATGATCACCATAACGGCCGGTAAAAAAGTCCGCAGAAGCCGGAATTGAATTGACCGTTCCGGGGGCGATTTAGGTGTGGGAACTTTTTTTTGAAAAGGTATTTTTATAAGGAACAAAATCGAACTCCTTGATTAAACTACTCCCGGCAGGAGCAAGCGTTCTATAATACCTTTAAAACCGCAGCCTAACCATATCTAAATTATATCTCACGTGTCAATTTTGCTCCGTTAACGCCAGCGCTTTCCGGGCGATGGACGAAAGCGGCAATACAAATTCCGCCGCGCCGAGTTTTACGGCCTCGCCGGGCATGCCGAATACCACGCAGGACTCTTCGTCCTGGGCGATCGTGCGCGCGCCGCTTCCGCGCATGCTTAAAAGCCCGGAAGCGCCGTCGGCGCCCATGCCGGTAAGGATAATGCCCACGGCATTGGCGCCCACGTATTTGGCCACGGAATTAAACATGACTTCCACGCTGGGCCGCTGGTGGAAAACCTGCGGTCCTTCTTTTATTTCCACGTAATAGCGCGCGCCGCTGCGCTTGACAAGCAAATGAAAATTTCCCGGCGCGACCAGCGCCACGCCCGGGGCAACGGTATCGTTGGCGGCGGCCTCGCGCACCGTTATGGCGCACAGGTCGTTAAGACGGTTTGCGAAGCTGGTGGTGAATTGCGCCGGCATGTGCTGCACGATCACGATCCCCGGGCTGTTGGCCGGAAGCTGTTTGAGCAGGTGTTCTATGGCCACGGTCCCGCCCGTGGAGGCGCCGATGGCGATGATTTTATTGGTGGTTTGCAAAAGCGAAAGACGCTGCGGCGGCCCGGCCGTGATGTTTTTTCTTATAGTGTCGATTTTTGCAAAGCTCACGCGGCTGGCCGCGCGTACCTGGTCGATGAGTATTTGCGCCACGTCCCCCACGGTATAGGATTGCCCCGGTTTGCAGATAACGTCGATGGCGCCCGCGTCGAGCGCTTCCAGCGCCATGGCGCTGCCACGGGGCGTAAGCGAGCTTACTACGATCGTGGGAATGGGATGGTGCTGCATGACCTTGCGCAGAAACGTGAGCCCGTCCATACGCGGCATTTCGATGTCCAGCGTCATGACGTCCGGCGCGAATTGGATTATCTTGTCGCGCGCGATAAATGGGTCGGGCGCCGTGGCGACCACCGAAATGTCCGCGGCGCGGCCCAACTCCTTGGACAATATCTGGCGCACGATGGCCGAGTCGTCGACAACGAGGACTTTGATCATGGGAGACCCTGGAAATAGAAAATCCCCCTCAAAGCTGTCCCCCTTGTTAAGGGGGATGCCGAAGGCGGAGGGACTGATTTTTTGACCTCACCCCATCACCCCAGCTAAACGCTTGCCTTCGGCAAGCAGCTACCCCTCTTCCCCTCTCCGAATCGGAGAGGGGAAGAGGGGTGGTTCGAAGCGAAGCGGAGAACCGGGGAGTTGGGGTGAGGTTTACCTAAGTTTCCATCTCCACCACGCACAGCACCGGCGACCCCTCCACCGCGAGCCAGACGGCATTTACATTTGCGCAATCGGGGCCGAGTTTATCGTCGCTGAGGGTTTGCGGCAGGCCCATTGCAAAGCTCGCCGCCGGACCGAAACTCTCGGTTAAAAAATTGCCGACGATAATATTAAGCATCTCCTTGAGCGCGTCCTGTTTTTTTATTTCCGAAAGGGCGTCGTCGGCCTCCAGACCCAGCATGTTGGCGGCGAATTGCAACGCCAGCGACGGCCCCACCCAAAGCCGGAAACGCCCCGAAACCTCGCCGTTAAAATCGAGCGCAACCCCTTGCGCCCGCCATTGCCCGGGCTGCGGCCGCGCCTCGGTTTTAAGTTCATCGGCAAACATAAAAGCCGCATCGCCTACGATGCGGCTTATCACGAGCGCGGTCTGCTCCATAATCCGGGTTTTAAGCATGCCAGGCCCCCAGGGTATTTACGA
>JAQUMP010000235.1 GCA_028718065.1 Chitinivibrionales bacterium
GCCGCCGCTCTGTGCATCGGTCTGGGATTGCGTTATCTGTTTGCTTATTCGTTTCCGAGCTCCGCTCTCGCGATTTTTTACACGCTCGCTGCGTTTACCAGCCATTTTGCATTCATGGGGTTTCTGCCGTGGGTTATTCTTGTATTCCCGCTGCTGGTCGTTTTTCCTATCCGTAAATTCATTATTCCTTTATGCGTGCTTATCGCCTCGATCGTGCTATGCGTTGAATTTCTGGACACCCAGGTTTTCATCGAACACCGCTTTCATTTTAATATGCTAACGGTTCGAATCCTCGGCTGGCAAACCTGGGGATTCGGGATTCTTGACCTCCTGATTTTATGCGGCTTTAACGCATTACTGGCCAGGAATGCCTGGAAGCGGTTTGTGACAAAACGGAAACGCCTTTTTCTTATTCCGGGAGTCGCCGCGACGCTCGTTTTATTATTTGTCACCCATGCCCTGCACGCCTGGGCCGATGCCAGCAGCTATGTTCCCATCACCCGATTTACCACATACCTGCCGTTTTTTTATCCGACCGTAGCCAAGGATTATATGTTTGACCACGGATTTGCCAGTCAAAAAAGCAGCCGGGAACAACTACTGCGCGACCTGCAAAAGAACCCCTCGTCGGATTTTACCTATCCGTTGCACCCCTTGCAATTTAAGCCGGGCGGCCCCGCACCTAATATTCTTATTATCGGTATCGACGACCTGCGCAGCGACGCTATAAACAAGACCCTCGCACCTCATCTTACCCGCCTTGCCGAATCGGGAATATTATTCAATAATCACCTGAGCGGCGGCAATTCAACGCGCATGGGCTTGTTTGCATTGTTTTACGGATTGCCGAGCACCTACTGGCAGTATGTGGAATCAAACAAGCGCTCCCCGGTGCTTGTCGATGCGCTCCTTGACCGCGGATATGCGTTCGGCGTGTTTACCAGCGCCCGGCTTTGGGGAATTATGGGTCTTGACGTTACGGCATTCGCGCGTTTGCCCCATTTGCGCATGGAAACAAAGTTGCCCGGCCCCTTTACGCCCTTTCGGAACGATTCCTCCATTACCGCCGAATGGCGACAATGGCTCGATACGGCCGCAAACACGCCTGGAAAACCCTTCTTCGGATTCTTATTTTACGATGCGGTTTGCGCCAAGAATTACCCGCCGTCCTATTCGCATAGAATCAATTATTCGCCGGATGCCTCGGACGCGCGCAAACATTATGATAACAGCATTGTCTACGTGGATTCCTTAGTAGGCATTGTTATCGATGATCTTGAGCGCCGCAAACTTTTGGATAAAACCATAGTCCTGGTTACCGCCGACCATGGCGAGGAATTTAACGAGAACAACCTTGGGTTTAACGGTCACGGCAGCGCTTACAGTCAATTTCAATTGCATGTTCCCCTGATAGCTCTTTGGCCGGGACATACGGGAGGCGTCGTCGCCAAGCGCACTTCGCACAACGATATCGTGGCCACCCTCATGAAAGAGGGCCTGGGTTGCACCAATCAAACCTCCGATTATTGCTCGGGAAATGATTTTTTCTCGGATAGTCAATGGAATTGGCTGATCGTGGGCAGCTATTACAACTACGCGGTCGTGGAAGGGCAGCAGGTAACCGTGGAGTATCCCGGCGGTTATTTTGAAGTGCGCGACCGGAATTACCAGCTTATCGCCAAACCCAAACTCTACTCGGCCGCGCTGGCGGCGGCGTTTGCCGAGATGGGAAGGTTTTACCGGAAATGAAACTGCTTGTTTCCGGCATGTTTTTATTGCTTGACAGCCTGATACGCCTTACCCATGATATTCCCCTCGCGCTGATTCTGCTATCCCTCTGCGTGCGACTTTTAATGCTGCCCCTCTTTGCCATCGCCCACGTCTGGCAGCGCAGGGTCAACGAACAAAAATCCCTTTTGCAGCCCCTGATCGCCCAGATCAAAAAAAATTACCGGGGCGAGGAGCAGACCAAACGCATTCTTGCCGTGCATAAGGAAAACGGCATCAGTCCGCTCTATGCGCTCAAAAGTCTCTTCGGCACCGCCTTGCAGGTCCCGTTGTTCATCGCCGCTTACGATATGTTAAGCGAAAACACCGCGCTTCGCGGCGTGGAATTCCTGTGGATAAAAGACCTCTCGCTCCCCGACCATTTTGCGCGCCTGCCGTTTGCCGTGCCCTTTTTCGGCCCCTATTTTAATCTGCTGCCGTGCTGTATGACCGCCCTTACCCTGGTAACGGCCTGGCTTTACAAAGAGCAATCTCTTTCTCATGTCCTTTGGAAGAAACAACGCAATAATTTAATCGGGCTTGCTGGCATATTCTTTGTGCTTCTGTATACTTCCCCGGCAGGCATGGTTATATACTGGACGGTCAACAATTGTCTTTCGCTGGGAACGGTATTTAAAAATCATTTCGCCGCTAAAGATAGAACCGGACCGATCTAATTCTCATTCCTCCCCGCCCACTCTTTGCCGCAGTAATTTTATCCGTCCCCGTATCGCTTTCCCCTCCAAACGTTTTTTACGGGAGGTTGACCTTGTAGGAATGCGCGTCTTAGGAATTACGCCGACGCTTTTGATAAGCTGCTCCAGGCGCAGTAAGGCGTCCGCTTTATTGCGCTCCTGCGTGCGATAGGTTTGCGCCTTGATAACGACCACGCCACCGTCGGTAATACGTTTGTCCCGGAGCTGCAGGAGTCTTTCTTTGTAAATTTCCGGCAGCGACGACGCCCGGATATCGAATTGAAGATGGATTGCCGTAGAAACCTTATTAACATTCTGGCCGCCTGCTCCCGAACTGCGCACCGCGTGCATTATGATTTCTTGGTCGGAAATGGCAATGGTTTCGCTCAGGGTAAGCATAGTAAAAAACCTTATCCGTTCCGCGCAAGGTAGGCTTGGATTTCGTCAATGACCTCATGCCGCATTTCGGACACGGCCGCCGAGAGCAACATGCGCAGGTGCGCAGGGGAAAAGAAACTCGGTTTTAAAAACTGGCGCAACAGGGACATTGGAATCGTTACCGGGCTTTTAAGCAACGCCGCGGGAACGTTCTGGTTGCCGGCGCCTGCGTAAAGGTAGTTCAGCGAGGCGATTTTGGAAAGCACCATCGACGAACGCGAATGCAAGGCGATATACTCCACGACGCCCGGGGTCATGTAAAAAACGCTGTTGTCAAGAAGGCGTGCGATAAAGGGATCGTTTGAAATGTTGAGCTTGACGATTTGCCAAATCTCCATTTCCGGTTCCAACGTTTGTTTTTCTTCCGGCTTGTGCAGCGGCCGGCAGAGCCCATCGGCGCCGATCCATTGCGAGTAGAGTTTGTCGGAAAAAGAGCCGGAGACAACCGTCCCGTCGATCCAGGCCCCGCTTTGCTCGATCGAATCCCGCAGAGCCGGGAGCGCGTTGCCGACATCCACGCTAAAGCGGTTCTGGTCGTAAATCGAAAGCGCCTGGCTGATCCAGCGCAGCGGCGACGACTCCCCGCCGGCGGCCTCCTGGATCCAACGGCAGAGCGAAGCAAGCGCGACGAGCGACCGCGTGGGCACCATCTTTACAGATTGGAGTCTTAAGACCTCGCACAGCGGAACCAGCCGCGCGTGCCGGCTTAGGGAAACAAGCCATTTTTCCAAGGTATCGCCCTTGAGCGCGGCGACAAAGGTCATTTGCGGCGTATCGAGTTTGCGCCCCCGCCGGATAGTCTCGGCCAGAACACCGGCGCTGGTCTTGTTTTCGTCAAAACGGCGGATCACCGGCAGCACCCGCGCCATTTCTTTAAGGTTGTATACATCCACGCTGTCCGAGAGCTTGTTAATACGAAAACCAAGCGCGCGCACTTCGGCCGAGATAAGGTTGACAAGCAGCGACCGTTGCGCATCATCGATGGCGTTTTGGCGCGCCAACACGCCGATCAACTGGCGCGCACCGTAGGCGCATGAAAGCAGGTCGCGCGCCACGGCGACGCCGGTTGACTTACGCAACATTTGCGCGATTTCGGCCTCCTCCGGGGCGATTGCCAGCCCGGCCTCGATCCGCATGAAAAGCCGGCGCAGGCACCGCAGGCGCAACACCTGTTTAGCCACCAGCAGATCCGGGTAGCCGATATCGAGCATGCAGTAGAGCAGGCGCTCGAACCATTCCGCCGGGGGGCCGGAGTAAATGAGCGTGTTGAGCAGATCGTCGGCCGGCAGTTTTGTTTCCAGCCCGACAAAAAACTCACCAACCTTTTGCGCACCGTCCGTAAAACCCTCGCCAGGGTGCAAGGCATGCTCCAGACGGTTCCAGGGAATCGGCAACCCGGTGGATATGAAGTAATCATCGGAATTGGCGGCGGGAATACTCATGCAGGGAATGTTCCTATTTTCCGGAAGTCGGATCGATCGTAGCGGCGGCGAGCCCCACCTTGCTAAAGCCGACGGCGCGGCAGATATCCATAACCCGCACCACGAATTTAAACGCGACCGGATCGGACACGGCAACCAAGCAATCGTTCTCCCCGCCCAGGCTGCCGTGTCGAGCAACCAATTTTTGCTCAAGGGCCGTATAGTCGTAATTGTCATTGACACGAGCGATGGAATCGAGCATGCTTTCGCCGAGAATGATGGCAAAATGGGTCGGCGTTATCACAACCGTGAGCTTGGGTTTTGGTTTTTCCGCCGCAACACCGGGAAGCGCCGCCGCGGTGACATTGGCCGGCAGGTTGAGTTCAAGTATTGACAAATGGGTGTACTCGGCCACCGATACCAGGAAAGGGATAAGAATAACGAGCACGTTCATCATGGGCTTGATGTCGATGTCGCATTCCCCCTCCAAGGCATCCGAGGGAACGCGCCCTTTTTTAAAAAAGAAACCGGAACGCATGGCGTTATCTCTTTTTGCGTTTAAGGTAACTTAAAAGCCGCACCACGGACTCGTCGATGTCCTTGGTAATGCGCTGCTGGGTATTATATAAAAAAGTGTACATAATCATGCAGGGCACCGCCACCATCAGGCCGAAGGCGGTCATATTCATGGCTTCGGCGATACCCGCCGCCAACATGGCCGCTTTCTTGGACGCCTCGGCCGAGGCCAAGGAAGAAAACGAAGTTTGCAAACCGGAAACCGTTCCCAGAAGCCCCAGCAGGGTCGCAATATTGGCGAAAAGCGAAAGGTAATTAAGCCGCTGGGTCATGCGCGGCATCTCTTTGATGGCCACGGCATCCACGTGCTCGGTGATTTCTTCATAATCGGCCCCCTCGGAAAAGCGGCGCACGGCCGAACGCAGCAGTACCAAAAGCGGCGCTGACCCGGCCGCAAGCGCCTTTTGCGCGGCCGCGCTATCACCTTTGTCAATATCACGCATGACGCCATCCAGTACCTCTTCGCCCCGTCGGCGGCAAATGACAAAGTAATAAATCAGGCGTTCGACCACAACCGCCACGGCCACGGCGAGCACCGCAAGCAGAAACCAGATAAATATCCCGCCATTATGAATAAATAATGCAATCGTGTGAATCATACCGTAAAATCTCCTTTGATATTTTTTCGGCGCTAAAATCCATTATTAAAATACATTTCGCAATGAACCCATGCGATGCGACCGCTATCACAAAAATATGATATTTTATCGCGTGGGCTTTTTTATTTTAAACCATGTCACAAATCAGGTATCAGGAGGGCGGCGGCGAACTTTTGGACGAGCTTGCACCGCTCTGGCGCAGACTTGCCGACCACCATGCCGGCATTTCGCCGGATTTTGGAATAGAGTTTACGGAAATGACCTGGGATTGGCGCAAAAAAGATTTGCTGGACAAGGCCGCCGATAATAAACTGCACGTGGCATTGGCTTATCCCGACAGCCACACTCCCTGCGGCTACGCCGTAGGCACCGTGAATGATCGCGGCCTGGCGGAAATCGATTCGTTGTTCGTTGCCGAACAATTCCGTGGTTGCGGCATAGGTTCCGAACTTGTCAAACGAACCCTGGCATGGATGGACCTGGTTGGCGTGGAGTCAAAAATGGTAAATGTCGCCGTGGGTAATGAACAGGCCATTGATTTTTACAAACGCTTCGACTTTTTCCCCCGCGTAATTTCGCTCATGCGCAAAGACAAATAGAACCGCGGCCATGCACGGCAGTAGATCAGCAAAACATCATGGCGCTGACATATTCGTCATTAAAATCGGGGCGTGAGGAAAGCTCGACATAGCGCGCTTTATGAAGGATTTTTTTAACGGCCG
>JAQUMP010000236.1 GCA_028718065.1 Chitinivibrionales bacterium
AATGTTTTAATTATAGAGAGTGAAAGCGGTTTCTCCTGCAAAATCGCCGGGACCGATGCCTCCTCGTTTCCAGGATTTCCGGAGATAAAAAGCGAACAGGAAAGCACGATTCCCGCCGAAAAATTAAAAACGATGATTGCAAAGAGCATTTTTGCCGTTGCCAAAGACGACTCCCGCGCCGTGCTGTGCGGATGTTTACTGGAAATAGAACCAAAAAAAATAAGCATGGTCACAACCGACGGTCATCGCCTGGGTTGCTGCTGGTATCCAATCGAAATGGGAGTAGAGGAAAAAATTTCGGTGATCGTGTATCCAAAAAGCCTTTTAAATCTGGTTGCCAGCTTAAACGCCGGTGACGATGCCATTACCATGACGGTGAGTGAAAAATACGTCGTTTTTACCACGAACCACTTTGTGCTCTATACCAAGCGCATCGAAGGCGCCTATCCCGATTATGAAAAAGTGATCCCTAAAAACAATTTTAAAAAAGCCGTGGTGGAAAAGGAGATGCTGGTTAACGCGGTCAGAAGGGTTTCTATTTTATCCAACCAGAAAACTCACCTGGTAAAATTTGTTTTTAAAGTCGGCGAGCTGGAAATCGCCGTTTTAAACCGCGATATCGGCGGCGAGGCGCGCGAAATAATCCCCGCCGACTATAAAGAAGAAGATTTTTCGATCGGTTTTAATGCACTTTACTTTTGCGAAATAATAAATATTGTAGACACCCCCAAGGTACGCCTGGAAATGAACACCCAGATCAGCGCCTGCCTGATTTATCCCGAGTACGATAAAAAAGACAAGAACGAATCTCGCAGCAACGAGGTGCTATTGATTATGCCGCTGCGGATCATGGAAGACGCGGGATAAAAAAACCGGGATTACAGCGGTTCCACCGCCACCAAGGGCTGCTCTTTTTCCACCTGCTGACCGTCGGCAACCAAGAATTTAATAATTCTGCATTTTACCGGCGCTTCGATTTCGTTGAAGAGCTTCATTGCCTCCACAATGCAAACCTTGTCGCCCGGATGAACGATATCGCCCACATGCACGAGTTGCGGCTTGCCGGGACCGGCCGAAGAATAAAACGTTCCCACCAGCGGCGCTTTTATCGTGGTCGCGTTTTCGGAAATTGGTTGGTCTTCCGCTGCCGGTTTTGTCGGAGCTTGAGGTTCTTTTGGGATCGAAGAAATTATAGGCATGCTTGGTTTTGCTTCTGCAAACGGGCCCAAAACTCCCGACGGCGCGAGCTCCGATCCGCTTTTGTGTAAAGCGATCGAAAAATCGCCTTTGCGAATTACGATTTCGTCAAGTGAAACGCCGTTCAGGGCCGAAAAAACCTGCTGCAATCCCTGATAGTCGGCGGCCGAAAGCGGACCGGCGCCGGCGCTTGCGGCCGGACTCGTTTGCGTTGCCGGACCGGGCTTTACATTTGCGTCTTTGTTGCGTTCCACGTCCGCGGGGATGGGCGGTCGCTCGGCGGGCGGCAATGCGCGCCATTTAAAATATTCCAGCGCCACTTCGGGTAGCATGCAATAGGAAACGATGTCCTGTTCGTTCTCGATGAATTTTGGATCGCAGCCCTTGGTGGCATTCGGCAGCATGGGCTCGATTTTATCGCCGGGGCGGTAATCGATCGGTTTTTCATTGCCCAGAATTTTTTTGACTAAAGCCTTGTCCATGGGCGCCGGAGAACGGCCATACAGACCGCGCACATAATCTTTGATTTCGTTGGGGATCATTTTGTAACGCTCGCCGGCGATAACGTTCATGACCGCCATGGTGCCCACGATCTGGCTGGTGGGCGTGACCAGCGGCGGCCAACCCAGGTCCTGCCGCACGGCCGTGACCTCTTTTAGAACAAGCGGCAATTTGTCAAGCGCTTTTTGTTTTTCGAGCTGCGAGCGGAAATTTGAAATCATGCCGCCGGGGATCTGATGGATTAAAACGTCCGGATCGATGGAACAGGTGGATGGCGCGCCCAGGCGGCGCTTGGGCGCCAGTTCGGTAAAATAGGCGGCGATTTTTTCCAGGGCCTGCATATCCAGGCCGGCGGAATAATTTGTTTCCGAAAAAATCGCGGCGAGCGTTTCCACCGGCGGCTGGCCCGAAAACCCCGCCAGCGACGAAATCGCGCAGTCGATGGCGCCGGCGCCGGCGCGCACGGCCTCAACGTAGGTTGCAACGCTCATACCGCTTGACGCATGGCAATGGAGCTGAATCGGCACGGAAATTTCCCTCAAAAGCGCGCTCACCAGCCGTTCGGCGGCGATGGGCGAAAGGATCCCGGCCATGTCTTTAATGCAGATTGAATCCACGCCGAGCGCGACTTGCTCTTTGGCAATGGTCACGAATTTTTCGACGGTATGCACCGGGCTGATGGTATAGCAGAGCGTACCCTGCGCATGGCCGCCGTGGCGCTTGACCGCCTTGACCGCGGCTTCCAGGTTGCGCGTATCGTTGAGCGCGTCGAAACAGCGGAAAATATCGATCCCGCCCTCGAGCGCCAGGGCGACAAAGCGGTCGACGACGTCGTCGGCGTAATTGCGGTAACCCACCAGGTTCTGGCCGCGCAAAAGCATCTGCAAAGGAGTTTTTGGAGCTTTCGCTTTAATGAGTTTAAGCCGCTCCCAGGGATTTTCGCGCAAAAACCGCAGGCAAACATCGAACGTGGCGCCGCCCCAACATTCCAGGCTGTAATAGCCGACATTATCGATAACGTCGATGATTTTAAGCATGTCTTCGGTGCGCATGCGCGTGGCCCAGAGCGACTGGTGGCCGTCGCGCAGGGTGGTATCGGTAATGCGCAGCGGAATGGTGTGCAATTTTTTTTCTTCCTGTTCTTTTTTAGCGGGATTCATGCCGGTAGTCCTTTAGTTCTTTCGGGCAATGGTGGCCTACTGTTGGAACTTGCCGATTTTTGAAAATTTTTCGAAGCGTTTGTCAATGAGCTTGGTAACCGGAAGTTTGGAAAGTTTGGTTGCGTGCTTAATAATTGCATCGCGCACGGCATCGATGGTTTTGCGGTAATCGTGGTGCGCCCCGCCGGCGGGTTCGGGAATAATTTCATCGATAACACCCATTTGGAGCAGTGATGGCGCCGTAAGTTTTAAGGCCTCTGCCGCTTTAGGCGCAAACGAAGCGTCGCGCCACAGGATCGAGGCGCAGCCTTCGGGAGAGATGACCGAATATACCGAATATTGCAACATGCAAATAATATCGCCCACGCCGATACCGAGCGCCCCGCCGCTGCCGCCTTCGCCGGTTACCGTGCAGATAATCGGCGTTTTAATATGCGCCATTTCGGTAAGATTGCGCGCAATGGCTTCGGCCTGGCCGCGTTCCTCGGCGTCAAGGCCGGGATAAGCGCCTTGCGTATCGATAAGCGTAATGATCGGCATATCATATTTTTCCGCGAGGTGCATCAGGCGCAACGCTTTGCGGTATCCTTCGGGTTTGGCCTGGCCGAAATTGCGTTCGATGTTTTCGGTTACGTTCTTGCCTTTGTTATGGCCGATGAGCATTACTTTTAGATTACCGATGGTCGCAAATCCGCCCACAAGCCCGCGGTCGTCGCCGAAACAGCGATCACCGTGCAATTCCACAAAGTCCGAACAGAGCAGCGACACATAGTCGCAGAAAAGCGGACGATGCGGATGCCGCGCGATCTGCACGGTCTGGATCGGCGTAAGACCGGCGTAGATGGCCTGGCAATTTTGTTCGTACTGGAGCTGCAGGTTTTTTAACTGTTCGCCGAAATCTTCGCCCTTATCAAGGGCGTGGCTTTTGAGTTTGTCAATGGCCTTCTGCAGTTCCGCGAGCGGTTTTTCAAAATCAAGCATCGGAATATCGGTCTTCAGGGCGGCGTGCTTCATCATATTGATAGGCCTTTATTTAACGATGTAATAGGAAAGAATGTTGGCTAAGGCTTTTTTCATGTCTTTACGATTGATAATTGCGTCGATAAAACCGTGTTCGAGCAAAAATTCGGCTTTCTGGAAATTGTCGGGCAGTTTCTGCTTGATGGTTTGCTCTATCACCCGGCGACCGGCAAAACCGATCAGGGCCTGAGGTTCGGCGATGTTTAAATCCCCAACCATGGCAAAACTTGCGGACACCCCGCCGGTAGTAGGGTGCGTTAAGACCGAAATATAGGGGACCTTGCGATCGTTAAGGCGCGCGATGGCAGCGCAGGTTTTGGCCATTTGCATGAGCGAAAGCGTGCCCTCCTGCATGCGCGCGCCGCCGGAGGCCGAAAAAATTATAAAGGGAATGCGGTGTTCGTAAGCGTAATTGGCCGCCAATAATATTTTTTCGCCGGTGCCGCTGCCGAGGCTGCCGCCAAAAAAACGGAAATCCATGACCGCAAGAGAAACGGGGATGTCGCAGATTTTGCCGGTCCCCGTCACCACCGATTCGTTAAGCTTTAATTTTTCCCGGGTTTCGATGATTTTTTCGCGGTAAGCGCCCTTGGCATCCACGAAATCCAGCGGGTCCGATGGGGTTATGGACTGATTGATTTCTTTAAAAGTACCGGCGTCGATAATGAGCCCGATGCGTTCATAGGCATTGATGGTGCCGTGAAAATTGCATTGAGGGCAAACGTTAAGATTGTTTTTCCAATCCTGCTTAAAGACGTGGGCTTTGCAGGATTCGCAGCGGATCCAAATATCGTTCTTAACGATTTTTTTTATTGTATCGGTTTTTGAAAACCAGCCCATGTGGGTTTTGTTGTCCTTTCAATTCTGATTTCTGCGTACTGATTAATATAACTATTTGCCCAAAATAAGCAAAACCAGAGCTGCGCCGGCGCCTTTTGCCCTCTCTAAATTACTTGGCCAAACGATTTTTCAAGGCCGCAAGCTCATCCCAGAGCTCTTTGGGCAATCTCGATTCAAATGTTTTAAAATGTTCTTCGATTGTTTCGGTTTCCCCCAACCAATCTTTTGGATTAACCTCAAGCAACGTTTCCATATCTTCGTTGGTGACCGCAAGCCCGGAAATATCGATGGCGTCGCTGGTAGGAAGAACGCCGATGGGAGTTTCCACGGCCTTACCCTTTCCATCAATGCGTTCGAAAATCCATTTAAGCACGCGGCTGTTGTCGCCGTAGCCGGGCCAGAGCCATTTGCCGGAGTCGTCTTTGCGGAACCAGTTAACATTAAAAATTTTGGGAAGCTTGTCCGCCGGCACTTTTTTGCCGATGGAAAGCCAGTGCGCAAAATAGTCGCCCATGTGATAACCGCAAAACGGCAGCATGGCGAACGGATCGCGCCGCACTGTGCCGGCTTTAAGATCGAGCGCCGCTGCGGTTACTTCGGACCCTACAATAGATCCCAGGAAAACGCCGTGTTGCCAGTTAAAGGCCTGGAAAACCAGCGGGACCGTGCTGGGCCTGCGGCCGCCGAACAAAAAGGCGCTTATGGGAACGCCTTTGGGATCTTCCCACTCCGGCGCGATGGCCGGACACTGCCGCGCCGGCGCGGTAAAGCGGGCGTTCGGATGCGCCGCGGGCGATTTGCGGTCCCACACCGCGCCGTTCCAGTCGATAATTTTTCCCTCGGGCGCCTGATAGCCGATTCCCTCCCAGTAAACATTTTTATCTTCGGTCAAGGCCACGTTGGTATAGATCGTATTGCGGTTGATGGTTTTCATGGCGTTGGGATTGGATTGCAGCGACGTGCCGGGGGCCACGCCGAAAAATCCGGCTTCGGGATTTATAGCGTATAATCTTCCATCGGCGCCGAACTTCATCCAGGCAATATCGTCGCCGATGGTTTCAACCTTCCAACCCGGAATGGTGGGAATAAGCATGGCCAAATTGGTTTTCCCGCAGGCGCTGGGAAAGGCCGCGGCGATATATTTTTTTTCGCCGGCCGGATTGGTTATGCCTAGAATCAGCATGTGCTCGGCCAGCCAACCTTCGTCGCGCGCCATGGTCGAGGCGATGCGCAGGGCCAGGCACTTTTTTCCCAAAAGCGCATTGCCGCCGTAGCCGGAGCCATAGGACCAGATCGTGCGTTCTTCCGGAAAATGGGATATGTATTTTTTGTCAAGCGGGGCGCAGGGCCACTTGCCGCCGTCGGATTCCCCTTTGGCCAGGGGCTTGCCCACGGAATGCAAACAGGGTACAAACTGCCCTTTGTCGCCGAGCACGGCCAGCACTTTTTCGCCCACGCGTGTCATAATGTGCATATTGACGACAACGTAAGGGCTGTC
>JAQUMP010000237.1 GCA_028718065.1 Chitinivibrionales bacterium
GCTTCAAACACGAAAGCGGATAAATTATTTTAAAAACAATGTCTTGTAACTTTTTTTTTAAAACGGCCGGGCAATTTACAAATCGGGCATGGCTCGGCGTTTTGCTTTTAAGCACGCTTGCGTACGCCGAAGTTCTGGTTTTTCCGCCTTACACCCATTCTTACGGTATTCAAAAAGCGACCCAGACTAAGTTGTTCATGCTTATGGCGGGAGCGACGCGCTTTGCCGATCCCCAAGGGATCACCGCCGTTAAAATGAAATCGCGCGACGATCCCACCACGGGAAAAGACGATGATGAGCTGGTCGTTTACGGGGTCAATTCGGGCAAAAATCAGCTTATCTATAATACCTCCATGTGGGGGCTTGCGCTTTTCGGCGACTCCGGTAGCGGCATAAATTGTTTTTGCAGACCGCTCGGAATTGCCGCGGACGCGGACGGCCATGTATTTGTGGCGGACGCGGGCAATAATCGCATCGTCCACCTTTATAACCCCAAAAAAACAGTGCAATGGGTGGCGGCTTTAAGCGGCAAAACCGCAAACGATTCCGGGTTCAAGCGCCCGAGCCAGGTTGCCTTATCCGTCAAGGGGAATATCTATATAACCGATACCGGGAACCGGCGCATTGTCGAGCTTGACCGCAGGGGCAATTGCTTAAAAATAATTTGCCCGGATAACGGCTTGGCTTTTGAAGACGGGCCGACCATGCTCGCCTGCGGCGACGGCAAGGACGAATGGTCTTTTTTTAGCGAGGAGCAGGCGCTTTTCTGCGCGGATAAAAACGGCCGGCGCATTTTTAAATTCGATTTTGAGGGCCATGTAAAAAAAACCATCGATCTACCCGGCGATTATCGCGCCTTTTACGGCGCCTGCGATTTTTACCATAATCTGTGGGTCACCGATAGCATTCACCACTGCATTTTAAAATTCGACCACAATCTTGCCTTTATCTGCACCTTCGGCTCAAAGGGCAGCGGTAAAGGACAATTTATCGCCCCGAGCGGCATTGCCATTTGGAAACGCTTTGGCCAAACCTTTATTGCGCAGCGCGACGGCGCCCAGTATTACTGGGTCGGCACGGAGTGCAATAATATCGCCATTGCGGCAAAACAGGGCGGGCTTTACGAAGCGACCTTTAATTGCCCGGAATTTAGCTTTGTCTCTGTTTTTGCGGTAGTAAAAGCCGATACGACCAATTATATTTCCCATCAGATGATTTTTCCCGGCAGGCAGTCGCTCTCATTTTTCCTGAACGGCGCGGCTCCCTTGCAAAACCTCACGCTGCGCGCCGAAGCAACCTATTCGTCCTACACTTTTTACCATTGGGACTATCCTTTAGCGACCGCCCCGAAATGAAACTATGAAATTAACAAAAGAAGAAATTCAGCGCAAAATCCTGCATTGCTTTACAGGAACACTTGTTCCGGGAGCGATATTTTATCTCCCTTTTTACAAACTATTGCCGATGCGGGCGATAATCTTGATTATTGCGCTCTTTCTGGCGGCGTCCCTGATGATTGAATTGGCGCGGGTGCGTGTTCCGATCGTGCAGAAGTTTTTTTATAAATGGTTCGGCCACATGTTGCGCCCCGAGGAAAAATATAAAATTACCGGGTCCACCTATATTGCCGCATCGGCGCTCATCTGCGCGCTTTTATTTCATCGCCATCCCGATATTATCGCCATGGCGCTCTGCCTTTTTGTGCTCGGCGACGCTATCGCCGCGATTGTGGGAATCAGCATCGGACGCATTAAAATAGGAAAGAAATCGCTGGAAGGATCGTTGGCTTGTTTTGTTTTATGTATGATACTTTTCGTGGCGGTCTTTCCCTTTGTCCCGCACTTGCTCGACACATGGACCGGCCATATCCCTTTTGTAACGGCTCTTATCGTCGCGCTGCTGGTTACCGTGCTTGAGCTTTTTCCCCTCAAACTTTCCAAAACCATTACGCTTAACGATAACCTTACCGTGCCGGTAATTGCGGGGCTGGCTTTGCTTATTTTGCAAAGGATGGGTTAATCGGCAAGTTCTTCTAAATCCGCTATTGGCCCAAAGTCGTCTGCGCCGGGGATTCTGTGATTTACAAATGATCTAATTTTATCGGCCAGTAAAAGACTTTGGTCGGCATCGTTGATGGTTGGTGAATAAGCATGACCCGGATAACGCACGGTAACGGCATAATCTGAAAGGTTCCCCATATCAAGGGTGTTAAAATCTGTATCCGCGGAAACGCACATCTGTAACAGGACTTCCAGATTGTGTATCTTTTTAAAGGAAATATTTTTTGAAACCAGAAAAGCCTTGAGATATTTCTCCACGGCCTGCTGGCAATGAAAACATATTGTTTCCGTTAAGGCGGAGGCATCCGACGTTTTACGCAAATGACGTGCGGCGGTAATATCCATAGCGGCTTTTTCCAACCAGCCGGCAAGGTATTTATCCATAGTTCAGACCGCCACTCCCTCTTCGCAAGCATTCCGGACAATACTGCCGGCTTTTTCGCGGTAATAGTCGAATTCCTCCGAAGATTCCACGATTACATCCGCATCAATCAAGTGAAACGCAAGCGCTTTCCTGAGCTTGGCCGCAAGCTCGATCCTTTGCCGCGGCGTAGTATTATTGCCTACCACAATCAGCAGATCGTAATCGCTGTCGGGTGTAAAATCGCCCCTGGCCTGGGAACCGAATAGCAGACATTTCTCATGCGAGATCGTGGAAACAATGTTCTTTATAATGGCTTGTGTCCGGCTGTCCATGGTTATAATATACCATTATTAAACGGGCGGTTTCATCATATTTTCGCTTTGCAGAGAAGAAAACGCAAAAAATGCGGCCGAGGCCGGGTTGTTCAATAAAATAACCCATTTGCTTCAATCGTATTTATGTTATATTGTCGGAAAACCTATGCACGAAGCATTATTTTACACCCCGCTCGAAAACGGCAAAGTCCGCTGCGAACTGTGCCCTCATTTCTGCTTGTTGACAAAGGGTAAATCCGGCATTTGCCTGGCGCGGAAGAATATCGATGGCAAATTAGTAAGTCTGAGTTTCGGCAGGCCCGTTTCCACCGCCATCGATCCCATCGAGAAAAAACCGCTGTTCCATTTTTATCCCGGCTCACAAATCTTTTCCACCGGCCCCAGCGGCTGCACGCTCAAATGCGCCTTTTGCCAGAACTATTCCATTTCGCAGAAAATGCAGCCGGCAGAAGAGCAGACTATCGCTGTAATAATCGACCAAATCGTAAAAAGCCGCACGCTCGGCGTAGCCTACACCTATTCGGAGCCCTATACCTGGTTCGAAACCATCCTGCAAATCGCGCCGTGTGTGCAGGAGCAGGGCCTTAAAAACGTGATGGTTACCAACGGCTATTACAATCCCGGACCGCTCAAGCAATTGCTCCCGTTCATCGACGCTATGAACATCGATATTAAATCCATGACCGAATCGTTTTACAAAAGCATCTGTAAAGGATCGCTCGCGCCCGTGCTGCAAACCTGCGAAACGGTCAAAAAAAAATGCCACCTGGAAATCACGACCCTGCTGATCCCCGGCGAAAATGATTCGCCGGAAGAAATCGGCAAACTTACCGATTTTATCGCCACCAACCTGGGGACCGATACACCGCTCCATTTTTCACGCTACTTTCCCCGCTACCGCCTTGCCAAAGAGCCCACCCCTGCGGCCACGCTCACGCGCGCCTGGGAAATCGCCCGGAGTAAACTGAGCTATGTTTACATGGGAAATATTAGTTCCGGGGACGGCGAAAACACCTATTGCCCTTCCTGCAACAACTTGCTTATAGATCGCAAGGGATATCGCGTGCGTTTGGCGGGATTAAAACCGGAGGGGCGTTTCGGTGCATGCGCGAATTGCGGATTTGCGACGAATATTGTTTTATCTTAAACCTGCTTTTTCTCGGCGCAAAGAAAAAAGAATGCCCCATTTTTGGAATCGTTTTGCCAAACAATATAATTATTTATCTTCCCCTTTGTTAATCCTGCATATTTTTTTTCGACGATGCTAAGCCCCTTTTCCAAAAGCGGCCGCTCAATCCTTTCAGAAATATCCTGCGGCCCATAAATTCTGAGCGCGCCATCGTCGCGCTCTTTGTGCCATTGGGTTGCAACTGGATTATATTCGCACACCGAAAGCAATAAACCGCCGGGCGCAAGCATTGCCGCGGCTTTACGAAAGGCAGGAAGATCGTTTTCTCCGGCATGTTGCAGGCTGAAAACCGAAAGAATTGCATTGTATCGCACATCACCGGAAAGTTCCAGAAAGTTCCCGGAAAAAATATCCGGCGCAACGTTCCAATGCCCCGATATGAGCCTTTGCACTCCTGTAAAACGTTCGTCTTTTTCGACGATGGAAACATTAAACCCTCTCCAGGCTAAAAATGCGGGGAAAAGAGTCGCCCGGCTGCCGATGTCGCAGATGCGGCTCTCTTTTGGTAATCGCCGAAGAAAACCCCACGCCCAGGCATAGGCAAAGTTTCGCACGGTATCCGCCAAAGCGATTTTCCCAAACAAACGGAAATTGGTTTTGCGGACAAGGGTTGGGAGATGCATTGTTTTATTTAAATTATAGCCTTTCTATTCATTCTTGTCAAAGAATCAATTTCCTTTTCAATTAATGGCGTTCTTGGTATAATGGGATAATCCTGCTATGAATATTGTTTTAATCAATTCGGAATACCCCTCATCATCGGCGATCGACCATGGCGGCATCGCAACCTATACCTATTGCATGGCCAACAGCCTGGCCGAAGCCGGCCACACCATGCACGTGATCGCCAAGGCCGGAACGGTCCCCGATTGGCTGGCGCAGAACGTTCGATTTTACACTCTCAAGCCGGAAGGATCCCGCTCCCTTTTAAAATACGTTGACCTTTTCCGCAATGGCGCGATAGTTTATGAATGCGCCTCGTCGCGCGCCATGCGCACTTTAATCGGCGCTCTGCATGCGCAACAGGCGATTGACATAGTAGAAATCCCCGATTATAACGGGCTGGCGCACGATTTTGTGGCACCGTTTTTCGGCTTTAAACCGCGCCCGCCGTTTCCGGTGGTGGTTCACTTGCACACGCCTTCGGTGCTGGTGGATTCGCTCAACAAAATCATTCCCACCGCCAAAAGAAAAAGCTGGTATCGTTTCGAAGGCATTTCGCTTAAATATGCCGATGCGCTCCGTTCCCCGAGCAGCGCCTTGAGCCGCGAAGTTTGCGCGCAGTACAATTTGCCGGAGGAACGGGTGACCATAATCCGCCACTCGATCGACACGACCCCCTTCGACCGCATTGCCCCCTATAAGGCGGGGGAACGTTTTGATATTCTTTTTGTGGGCCGTTTTGAATGCCGTAAAGGCGCCGAGGTCATTCTCGCGGCCATAAAGCAAATCCTGCAACTTGACGAATGCATTCATTTTTCCATCGCCGGAGAAACCATTCTCGGGCTGTCGTCAAATTATCGTGATGCCATGGAACGCAGCCTCACGCCCGAACTGCGAAAGCGTGTTTGGTTTTTGGGGCCGGTCAATCGCCGCGAACTGCCCGCGCTGTACCGGCGCTCCTCGCTCTTTGTAATGCCGTCGCTCTTTGAAAATGCGCCCTATTCCCTCTTCGAGGCCATGGCGGCGCGCCTGCCGATCGTCAGCTCGGATGCGGGCGGCCTCTCGGAAATTATCCGCCATAATGAAAACGGCTTGCTCTTTTCTCCCGAGCGGCCCCAAACATTAGTCGATGCAATCGCCGATTTGCTCCACAACCCCCAAAAAGCGCAGCGACTGGCCGACGCGGCCTACCATGATGTAAAGACCAGGCATGCGCCGGCTTTTATTGCGCAGGAAACTGCAAAATTTTACAATCACGTCCTCCAGAATTTTGCCGCTTCCCGGAAAAAAGGCTAAGGGCATGGAAAGCCATTTGCGAATTCTTTATATTTCCAATGAATATCCTCCCCAAACCGGGTTCGGCGGCATAGCAACCTATACCAAAACCATTGCCGAAATCATGGCGGAGCGCGGCCACGCGGTGCAGGTATTGGCCCGAAGCCCGGAAGGCGTTACGTTCATTGAAACGGTCAACGGCGTTACGGTTCATCGCATTTCCGCCGGCACTTACCGGCTTCCCGAAGGTAAACTTGCCTACCCGCTGCGGCGTGTGTGCAGAAGCGCCTTTCCGCACACCCTGGCATACCGGGCC
>JAQUMP010000238.1 GCA_028718065.1 Chitinivibrionales bacterium
CCCATCCGCGCCAAAAGTGTACTGTTCCATGCATGTCAGAGCACTGTTTTGATTAATATTGAACGTATTGGTGGGACCGCTGGAATAAGTCATGCTTCCGCCGAATTGGTCCATACCGAATTGGTCCACGGTTGAAAAGGCCGTGTTGTTTCCCGAAGGCGCGCTGATGGTTGTTGTAAACAGAGAATTACCGTTAAAATCAAGGGAAGCCTCTTTGGTGGTCGTTCCACTTGTTTGGAACGTTGTGCTTCTTAAAAAAGTGCTGTCGGCCGTAAAAACCGACCTGCCGATGGCGTTGCCTGCGGCGTCGTAATTAAAAGTCACGAACAGCAGAAAGTTGTCCGATTTATCGAAGATATCCAGACGGTCGATGCGTGCTGCATGACAAAACGCGAAACAGGCAAGTACTAATGAAAAGCCGAAAGTTTTGATTTTGGATTTATTCATAGTGCTATTTGGTCTTATAAAAAAGGTGAAAAATCATTCTTATCCGGAATGATCGCCATGGCTTCTATTTCCATGAGCCACTGCGGCCGGCAAACTTTGGCCTCAAGCGCAATCAACGGCGTTTCGGCGCTGATCTCTTCGCGCAGAACGGCCTCAACCCGCGGCCATTCATGGAAATTCCTGACATATACAAAAGCGAATGCTAAATCCTTGAGCGTGGTATTGTGCGCACCGAGCAGGGCCCGCAGGTTCTCGAGCGTGCGTCGGGTCTGCGCAGCGACATCGCCAAGATGCAGGACTTCACCTTTTTTATTTATGCTTGCGGTTCCCGAAACATACAAATGCGAACGGTCGCCGAATTTTACCCGCAGGCCGCGCTCAAAAGTGACGCCGTAAACAATCGTGGGCGAAAGATGTTCCGGCGCTTCCATGCGGACGATCTGACCGCTCTGCAGTCCGCCGATGGAGAGGGAATCCACGCTCACGATACGGTCGGGTGTGCAGTTTCCGCCCTCGATCCCGGTGCTGGCCAAATAGCGCGTGGAGGCGGTTAAGCCTTGCTCCGTAAAGAACTCCCGGCGCGAGCGTACCATGTTCTTATAATGGTTGTCAACGTCGCGCACGTAAATCCAGGTCCGTATTGTATTGTCAAGCATGCGCATGCTATTGTCCGCGAGCGTTATGCCCAGGTCCTTGAATATTTGGGTTGTCTGGGCCGCGGCGTCAAAGAGGGCGTTGTTGGTAAAATTGGCCGTGAACAGCAGCGAATAATTTTTACCCGTATATCTATTGACGGTGCTATAATTTTCCGGAGCGTTTAAGGTTTGGCAAACGGCCGCGGGATGTTTGGGGTTACGAATATGCCATGAAAAAAGCGAAAAAGGGCCGCCGTCGACGGGTTTCTGCTCGATGATCGAGAGCGCACCCTGCCTAAGACGATTGCGCAGCACGCACGAATCAATTTTTTCCTTCTGGTTGACAAAATCGCTTACATACAAACGGCTGAAAACGACAGTGGTGTCGGAAAGACCGGCCTCCGTAAGCGCCGACCCATAATCGTCGGCAAGCGCCTGCAATCCCCTTGCCGGATCAATGCCCGGCCGGGTACGCACGGTTATAAAAAACTCTTCGCATCCGGCATCGGTTGCGAAATGCGAGTACCGGATCGATTCGCTCAAACGCTTAATTGTCAAGTTTGACATATGAACATTCCTCCCGGTGCTGAACAACCCATTAGCTGTTCCCTTCGATGTTTTTTGTCATCATCTCAGCACCATGACCGGCTCTGCTTGCGTACCTGATGGGCGCGTGATCCGCAATAAATACAACCCTTTGTTCAAACGGTTTTGCAAAACCGCCGTTATGGTCTTATCCGGTGACAGCGCAGACCGCCAGACGACCTTGCCCTGCACGGTATAAAGCCATGCCTGTACCATCTCGGCGGTGTTGTTGATAATAGTTATTTTTCCCCGTGAAATCGCTTTGATGATTCCCATTTGCCGGGGCGCGAACGATGGGTGATCTGAAACAGAAGTGGTAACTGCGCCTGGAATGGCAAAACCGTACTTGTCTTCGGTACCCGCGGGATTGGCGGGATCGACCTCGTGGTTCGGCCATACGACTCCGCCGGCGTCCTGCGTGGCGTAGTTGAAATTCGCCGTATACCGCATGCTGAGCGCGTCGACCCAGAGTAAAAGCCGCCGGGTATCTTCCTGCGTAAGTTTGCTTTTCCAGGGCTCCTTGAAAAGGATACTGTCCAATCCGACCGCGTGCGCTCCCACCTTGCCGGGAATGGACCGATAACCGTCTCTATCCACGCCCCAGCATCCGGATGTCCCTCCGTCAAGGTGCCACTCCGGGATCGTTAGTCCTGCACCGCGGCCGGCCAGGATCGGCTGCACGAGCCGTGCGTAGCTGATCGGGCAAGACCCGTCCTGGAGGTTGGGCGTTAACGGCGAAGGCGCGCGCCGGAAGGCCATCGGGTTGCCGGGCGGAACGGCTTCCCATTTGTTTTCATGGCATCCTATGCATTGAAGTTGCTCCCCCGGATGTACGAAGGCCGCGGAACGCATCGACTGTACTGCGCATCCGCTACTGTCTACCGCCTGGAAATAAAGCGATTTTTCGACCGGGGCAAGAAAATAGGCGCTTCCGTCATTTTCCACCGGTACTGTTCCGAGTAACATGCGGCCGTTGACCCTTCCCGGGAATTCGTTAAAGGTGTATTCCCAAGGGCGCGCGATCAACTGGAAAACCCGCAGCGCCTTGATCTTTGTACCGGCCGGAAACGGAATATCGCTCTTGTAAATGTTAACGATGCCCAGTGTCGCCGCCTTATGGTCGGGGCTTTTATAGCGCGCACCCTGATACGTCATGGTCGATAGGTCGGGCGGCATCGCGCGCGCTTGCAGCGGCCGGGCGAACCTGACATTATATGCCGGGTTCATTTCAGTTGGGATGGAAAATATCCAATCTTTATCACCGAATTTATCGACAAGGAACGCGTTGGTACCTTGACCGGCCATGACATACCCGTCGCCGAGCGGCCAGGGGTCGGCCCACGCCGGATTCTCAGTGCTCAAAAACGCGTCGGTGGCGCCATGATCGCGGCATGATTCATCGACAAAGGCGACCGGTTCGAATCTCCGCGCCTGTGACATTTTATTATCGTCAGCGATATTCAAATCTATGGTAACAAGCGAACCACGATCTTCGGAGGCGCCGTCACCGTGGTGGGTGGTTGCAATGGCGACATATTTGGAGTAGGATCCGGGTATCGCCCTGATGCCTGTTTCCACCCATGGACGGTCGGCCCTGCCGTCGACTCCAGATCCGCCCGGTTCCCATGGATAGGGGTAATTCCCATGAGGGGCGCGGGCATCGCGTCCGTCCGGATAGCAACGCCACAAATTGTGGGCGGCGCTCCAATCGCGGTCAATATAGTCCCATCGGGTATACACAAGCATACCGTCGTTGCAGACGCTCGGAAATAATTCGGTTGTCTCGTGGTAGCTTATGGGAATCACATCGCTGCCGTCTTTCTGCATGGACCAAAGTGCACCGCAGGGCATGAACTCCGTCGCCAGGCACCGCGCCTGAAAACCGAACCGGTCGGAAATAAAAACAATTCGGCCGTTGGGAAGAAAGCAGGGGTGAATGTCGTTTCGTCTGCCCTGTGTCAATTGTGTAAGCTGTGAGCCGTCGGTTTTCATGGTAAAAATATGGAAGCATGAAGCCGGATCAAAAGCCCAGGTTGTGCATGCCGGGAACTCGCCATTTTTGCATTCTCCTCTCCAGCCGCGGAGCCCCGCCTGCTGCACCCAGGCAAAGGCGATCGTTTTTCCGTCGTAATCCACGTCAAGACCATATAGCGCCGATTGCGTATATTCGGTCAATTTATGGCCCGCCAGGGGCCCGTTTTGGACGACCGCGTTTGACAGCATGTTTTTTACACTGATCGTCCCCGAGTGGATGCCGGTAACCAGATACATTCCTCCGCCGGCGGGGGCCATATATCCTTTTCCCCAGCATTGAAGATGGCAGCCCTGCGCTAAGGCGGTTATGCAAATCACGCTGTCGAAAGCGCACGACGGGTTCGCAAGGGCGATCTTTCGCTGCAGCGCATAGGCGGCCGCGAACTGGCTTGCGCCTGCATTTTTAATCTGCAGCAGGGTATCGGCTTCCTTAGTCAAATCGCGGACGCCTGGCATGTTCCTGACATCGGCCAAAAGACGGTTCGCACGACGGATGAGAGCATTGAACGGCGCGGTTTCTCCTTGAAGAATTAATGCATTAGTATCAAGCATTTCCTTTACGACCGCTTGCCTGCCCGCGCCGCTTGCATAGCCCCCACTGTTGTTGATTTGGGTCTGAATGCGCGCTTGTTCGCTGGCCTGACTGGTATTGACATAGGCGGCGGCATTCAACTGCATTGTGTCAAGCGCCGGCGTATTCAAGGTGGTCAGGCCAATGACCATAAAAACGACCAGTATGACTTTGTTTAGTTTCCGTCCGGTCATGGGGCGATCTCCTTTTTTGAAAGATTAATTATTAATAATACTCCTGTACCCGCGCTCATAATATATGCATTTTACTCTTGAACATAATTACCGGCGCTATTATTTTTATTACTAAAACTCCTATGAACGCTACGTTTCCCTTAACAATCCTGCCCGGTGCCATCAGCATCTCTTTTTTTCAACCAGGCTTTCAAGACAATTTTAAGGAGGGTTGGGCTCATACTAAAACAGTACCGTATGCGATTATCGTGCAACCTTTGAAAGGGAGCTATACGGTAATCTGCGAAGGCCAAACGACCTCGGCCGGAGCGGGTGAAACCATAGTTGTTCCGGCCAATGCAACCGTAACGTTCATACATCATGGGACCAAATTATTGCCCATGCAAGCGCGTTGGCTCCATATAAATTGGGAGCTTTTTAATATGACCGATCTCACGAACCTGATTCAGATACCGCTAAAGATTACCGGGGGCGCCGGTATAAGGTTCGGCGCTATTATCGAGGAGGCATTACGCCTGACATCCCAACCCGACAAGGAAAATCTTTTTTCGGCAGCACGACAAAACGAACTTGGTTTCAGGGCGCTCTGGCTGGTTCTGGAAAAATCCCGTCTTAAAAAAAATGTCGGTGAATATATAGGTGGGATAGAACGGCTGCGTAAAGTCTTGACATATATGCAAACCCATCTGCAAACTCCGACGACCATTGCGACGCTCGCCGCGGTGCAATGTATTTCGCCGTCACGGTTCTTTACGGTCTTTAAAAATCATATAGGGATGTCGCCCATGCTTTATCTTCGCAAGCTCCGTCTTGAAGAAGCATGCCGGCTCCTGCTTTCAACGGACTTGTCAATCAGCCGCATAACCGTGGAAACGGGATTTATAAATCAATTCCATTTTAGCCGAATATTTAAAGAAAGTACCGGCTTGAGTCCGCGAGATTATCGTAAAAGATTGTTCTGATTATATTCACGGGAAAGCCCTAAATAATTCTTATCAGTCGGTACGCCATGCTCCGAGTAATCAGCCGCCGGATTAAATTATAAAGCATCCGGTTTGTAAAGATCAGGTTTTTTTTTATTGCTTCATGGGGAATAGCATAATATTTGACACGGTCCCGAAATTTTTAAAACATTAAGAAACGATTCTCGTTTCCCGTAAGCAATAAGGGACGGTGGGAAATATTACACGATTAATCGCTTTTGCTCCCAAGCGATCTTCCGCTTTTTCGCAAGCACGGCTCCATTCCGGGCAGCATTCGATACTGCCGCCTGCTAATCTCCCTTCTAAATGCGAATATTACATTAACATCATTAAAGTCACTTAATACTTGGTTGTTCAGCACGTTTTTTGTAGATATATTAGGAAAGTCAACAGAAAGGACTTTCCGCGAGTTGGGTTCTTAAAACAAAAAAAGTACAACAAAAAAGGGGTTTTTAATGAAAAAAACGACAGGAATTTTCGCGGGATTGCTCTGTTTGTCGATCTTTATCGTTTCGGCCAACGCGCAGTGGACGAACATTTCCTCAAAGCTGCTCAAGGCCGCTCCCTTTCAAGACACCACCGTTGGGGTTGGCGGCGTTTGCGTAAACCGCTTGACTGGAGACATTATCATCGACGTTAACGACAATGGGTTGTTTAAAAGCTCGGACCAGGGGAACACCTATACGCAAGTTGCCAAGGGGATCGTGAGCGGGCAACGCATGAACGCCTGGAGCTTTCAG
>JAQUMP010000239.1 GCA_028718065.1 Chitinivibrionales bacterium
GTTCCCGGTCATGACGCGCAACCGTGGGGTCAATGAAAAATTGGTCATGCGTATCATCGACCCCATGTCCGCCAATATCACCATCGACCAGCTCGGTTTTTTGCCGCAGATGCTTGCCACCTTCGAAGAAATTATTCTAAAGCCCGACGGCATTATCCTCGTGACCGGTCCGACCGGGTCGGGCAAAAGTTCCACCTTGTACGCGGCCCTGCAGAAAATTTACGATATCACCAGAAATATTGTTACCATGGAAGATCCGGTGGAAGTCTGCGTCGACGGCATAAACCAGGGGCAGATTAACACCAAGGCGGGCTTTACGTTTGCGGAAGGAATGCGCTCGATTTTGCGTCAGGACCCCGACGTCATCATGGTGGGCGAAATGCGCGACCGGGAGACCTCCGAAATGGCGATCCAGGCGGCGCTCACCGGCCATTTGGTGTTTTCCACCCTGCACACCAACGATTCGGCCAGCTCTTTTACCCGTCTTATGGACATGGGGCTGGAACCGTATCTTATTACCTCCACCATCATCGGGATCCTGGCGCAGCGCCTCGTGCGCAAAATCTGCCCGAAATGCCGCGAAGCCTACGACCCCGATCCCGCGCTGCTGGCGCATATCGGCATTAAAGCAGGCGTCAAGCTCTATCGCGGCAAAGGGTGCGGACTCTGCAACCGCACCGGGTACAAAGGGCGCATGGGCATTTTTGAGCTGCTGGTTCCCGACGCCACGATTCGCAAGATGGTACTGGAACGCCGCACGACCGACGATATCAAACAATATTGCTTCAAGCGCGGCGGCCTGGATACCCTGCGGCGCGATGGGTTGCGCAAGGCGATAGAAGGCGCCACGACCCTCGATCAGGTACTCGGGGCGACCCAGAATGATTAAGGCCACCTCCGGCGCGTCGATTCTTGACACAATGGTATTAAACCCGGTTCAGTACGAGGCGGTTTGCTACGATGGGGGACCGCAGCTCGTGTTCGCGGGCGCCGGCACCGGCAAAACAAGGGTCCTAACCGCCAAGATCGCCTTTCTCATCGAACAAAAAAAGATTTTGCCCGCTCAAATTTTCGCCGCCACGTTTACCAATAAGGCCGCCGCGGAAATGCGCGCGCGCCTCGAAACGGTCTTTGGGCTGCCGTGCCAGGGTCTGTGGATCGGCACCTTTCATTCCCTGTGCGCCCGTTTGCTGCGGCGCCAGGCCGACAAGCTCGGGTTCCCGGCTTCGTTTACCATTTACGATAGCGACGACCAGGTCAAGCTCCTTAAAAAGATCCTGCTCCAGTATAAAATCGACGAGCGCGTTATGACCCCGCGCAGCGTGGCCGGGGCGATTTCAAAATTCAAAAACGCCTGCGTTACGCCCGCGCAGGCCGCCGCGCGCGAAGGCTCTTTTTACGACCGGGAAATCAACCGCATTTATGAGGCCTATCAAACCGCGTTGAAAAAAGCGGCCGCCCTGGATTTTGACGACCTGCTCATGCAGAGCGTGCTGCTGCTGCGCAATTTCGGCGACGTGGCCGCGCACTACCAGGATTTTTTCCGGTATGTGCTCATCGACGAATACCAGGATACCAACCTGGCTCAGTTTTATTTTGTCAAGCTGCTGGCGGCGCGCCACAACCATGTGTTTGCCGTGGGCGACGACGACCAGAGCATTTACGGGTGGCGCGGCGCCGTGGTGGACAATATTCTTTCGTTCGAAAAGCATTTTACCGGCACTAAAATATTTACCCTGGAGCAGAATTACCGTAGCACGGGCCCGATCCTCTCGTTTGCCAACGAGGCCATAACTCCCAACGTGCATCGCGCGCGTAAACGCTTGCAAGCCACGCGCCCGGGCGGCGTGCCGGTGGTGGTATCGCAATACCGCGACGACCGGGACGAGGCGGACGCCGTGGCCGATACCCTGGCCGCCAGCATTGCCGGCGCCTGCGCGGCCGGTGAGATGGCCATTCTGTTTCGCACCAATGCCCAATCGCGCGTGTTTGAAGAGACCCTGCGCAAACGCAAGATCGCCTACAAACTGGTGGGCGGCACCAGTTTTTATGAACGCAAGGAGATCAAGGACTGCCTGGCCTACCTGCGCCTGCTCGCCAATCCGCTGGACGATATCAGTTGCGAGCGCATCCTGAACGTGCCGCCGCGCGGCCTGGGGGAAAAAACGGAAGGCGCGCTGCTGGAATACGCGGGGCAAAAACAAAAGTCTCTTTTGCAAACGATATGCTCCGAGCCGCTCGATCCGTTCGGGCCGCGCGCGCAGCGGGGCCTGCAGGATATAAAATCCGTGTTCGAGCTTTTGGGCGAAATGAACGCGCGCAAGGAAAGTCCGCACGAGATTTTAAACCAGATGCTCACGCTCACCGGGTACCTGGACAACCTGGAGAACGACGATTCCGAAGTCTCGGAAAACCGTATTGAAAATGTCAACGAACTGGTGAATGCGCTCACAACCTGGAACGAGGAAAACCCCGACAAATCCCTGTGCGATTTCCTGGAGGAAGTGTCGCTCGTGAGCGATATTGACGAATGGGACAAAACCGCGACGGCCGTTAATCTCATGACCATGCATTGCGCCAAGGGGCTTGAGTTTAAAACGGTGTTTTTGGTTGGCTGCGAGGACGGGATTCTGCCGTCGCGCCAGAATTTTGACGACGAGCGCAAAATAGAGGAAGAACGCCGCCTTTTTTATGTGGGCATAACGCGGGCGATGAATGCGCTCTATTGCTCCTACGCCCTGCAGCGTTTCCGGTTCGGCATGGTAACGCCCATGGCGCCCTCGCGCTTTCTACGGGCCATCGACCAAAAGAGCTACACCTTTATCGATACGAGCAGCGCCTACGCGCCGCCGCCGCGCTCCGAAACGCCGCAGTTTTCGCGCCGCGATTTTGCCGGGCCCTCGGTCAAGGACGATTACAGCTATTCCCAGGAAACGGTCCAATACCATCGTGGCCAGCAGGTGCTGCATAAGGTTTACGGCCAGGGAAAAATCCTGGCCATTAACGGCTTCGGCGCCGATATGCGCATGACCGTGCTCTTTACCGACGGCAGCCGGCGCAAGATGATCGCCAAATACGCGCAACTGGAAATCGCATGATTATCACCCGGAGGTTAAAATTACTATGATCGACCGCGAGCAAATACGGCATGTGGCGCGCCTGGCGCGCCTTAAATTAACGCAAGCCGAAGAAGAACAATTAACCGGACAAATGGGCGCGATAATCCGGTACGTCGAACAGTTAAATGAAGTCGATACCGCCGGGGTCGAGGCCACTAAACTTGCGGCGCCCGGCCACAAGCCCCTGCGCGAGGACAGGGCAGTTCCATCCTTGACACAGGAAGAAATATTAAAAAATGCGCCCAAGGCCAAAAAAGGCTTTTTTGCCGTGCCGAAGGTGATCGGGTAGGGCAAAACCTATGAACCCTAACATTCTCTGCGTCATTCCGGCCCGCTTCAGTTCGCAACGCCTGCCCGGCAAGCCCCTCAAATTAATTAAGGGCCTGCCGCTGGTCATGTGGGTTTACAACCGGGTCCGGGAGGCGAACGTTTTTACCGATGTTATCGTGGCGACCGACGATCAGCGCATTTACGATGCGGCTGTTTTGAATGGCGGTAAAGCCGCCCTGACGGCCGCAAGCCACGAATCCGGCACGGACCGCGTCAACGAAGTCGTCCGGGAATTTGCAATGTCACATGTTGTAAACGTTCAGGGCGATGAGCCACTGGTGCCCGTGCAATTGCTAAAAATGTTCGCGGCCGAGCTTAAAAATATCGATGATAATTCCTTGCTTACCTGCGTTGCCCATGCTACAATTGAGGAAAGCGCGTCTCCGCATGTCGTTAAGGCTGTTTTAAGGGCAAACGGCGAGGCGCTCTATTTTTCCCGTGCCGCCATTCCCTGCGATTACCGTGCAACAACGGAGGGTGCGCGGCTTAAGCATATTGGTATTTATGGGTTTTCAAAAGCGGGTATCGCCCGGTTTTGTGCATTGCCCAAAGGAACTCTTGAGGCCCGGGAAAAACTGGAACAATTGCGGGCGCTGGAACACGGCATGGTTATCCGCTGCCTGAAAACGGAGTACGATGGATTAAGCATCGATACCGCTTCGGACCTCGCCGAATTTCGGGCCAGGGTTGGTGCAGACGAGGTCGATTAAGGCGGATTATTTTTCTTGTTTGGTAAACATTATCCTATGAAAAATGAACTTATCCAACTGCTCGTAGTCGACGATGAAAAAGCGATCTGCACGATTTTAGGGCAATATCTTCAGAAAAACAACTACACGGTTTTTACCGCCGGCAGCGGTGATGAAGCCTTAAAAATCATCGAACAGAATAAAATCGACCTGGTATTGACCGATATTAAAATGCCGGGTATGTCGGGCGTTGAATTACTCAAATGGATCCGGGAGCACAACCGGTCGATTCCGGTGCTTATTACCACGGGATTTCCAACGCTCGATTCCGCCATTGAGGCGCTCAAACTCGGGGCCTTCGATTATCTTACCAAGCCATTTCACCTGGAAGAGATCGGCGAAAAAATTAAACGGGCGCTCAGCAGCAAGCGTCTCGAAGAAGAAAATCTGCTGTTTTCAAAATTAGTTTCCTTGCACGAAGTCACCAAGGTACTCGCATCCACGCACCAGTTGCTTGAATTGCACTATAAAATTCTCGATTTTTCCATGAAAATTTCACGTTCCGACGGCGGCGCCCTCATGTTGCATAAAGAAAGCAACCGCCCTTTTTTAACCGACACCTCACCGGCCCCCTACGACCGCAGCTTCTGGGACGACGGCCAGTTTTACGATCTAAATGCCTGGGTCGTTAAAAACGGCGAGCCGCTGATTATGGAGGCAAATCCCAGCAAGACCCTGGCCGGTTTTATCCGGTTGCCAGCCCAGGTCCAATCCTATATCGCCTTTCCCTTAAAAACTTCGAGCCGCACGCTGGGGGTGCTTAACTTAGTGCGAAGCCTCGGCAATGATTCTTTTTCAAACGTGGACCTGGAAATAATAACCGTTCTTGCTTCGCAAGCCAGCATCTCCATCGAAAACGTCCGGCTCTATCAGGACATTCAGGACAATTATCTTAAAACGATCCATGCCTTCGCGCTGGCGGTGGAAGCCAAGGACCAATACACGCACGGTCATTCGGAAAACGTAATGAAATACACCGTCGTGCTGGCCAAACATCTGGGGCTGGGCCAGGAGGAAATAGAGCACGCCAAATACGCGGGGCTCCTGCACGATATCGGCAAGATCGGCATCAGCGAATCGATCCTGAACAAGGCGGGCAGGTTGACACCGGAGGAATTCGACCAGATCAAGCGCCATCCCGAGCTGGGCGGGCGCATTATCGCCGATGTCCCCTTTTTAAAGGCGCTGGTCCCGCTCGTTTTGCACCATCACGAATTTTATAACGGCAAAGGCTATCCGGACGGCCTGCATGGCGACGATATTCCCTTCAGCGCGCGCATCCTTTCCATTGCCGACGCCTACGAAGCCATGACGTCCGACCGGCCCTACCGTCACGCTTTGTCGCCGGCCACGGCATTTGAAATTTTAAAAAAGGAACGGGGGCGGCAATTCGATCCGCAGATGGTGGATGCTTTTTTGAATATCATGCAGGGAAAAGCGGATGAAAAATAAAGACACGCGTATTTCGCTTTCATTATTGTATATTAAAATAAAAATCCATTCGTACGCCTATGCCTAAAGCACGCCTGATAAACGGCTTTCATTTCAGCAACAAATTCATTTCGGTGGTGCAGTATCAGCCCGATGATAATGCCGTCGTAAGCATTGTCATTAAGCCTCTGCAGGAGGGCGCGGGTGATTGGTGGCAGGGCCTGGAGGCCGATTTTAAGTCGATCATCACCGATTTAAAATTTACAAACCGTAACGTGATCTGCGCCCTGCCCTCGGAACGCGTGGTGGTCAAACGCATCCTGCTGGACCACGACGAGCCCGACGTGGGCGCGGCGCTCTACTGGGAATTTTCGCAGCAGGTCGTGGGTTCGATCGACGAATACGTGCTTGATTTTAAGGAGAACGAAGATCGCGTTTTGCCGGACGGGTCCAAGGAATATCTGGTGGTGGCCTGCCGCAGCGAGGCCCTTAAAAAGCTCACCGCCATGATGCGCGCGAGCAAACTTAACCCGGTCGTTTGCGATGTCGACC
>JAQUMP010000240.1 GCA_028718065.1 Chitinivibrionales bacterium
CCAGGTAATCACGTTGGGGGTGAGGCTGCCGAAGGTTACGCTGTTATCGGTGCTGGTCGAGGAGGCGTTGGCCTTGCCCGAGTCGTTATGCGCCACGCCGGCGGCGATCGTGGCGGTGATCGTCCCGGTGGCGTCCGTCATGCCGCTCACGGCGACGGTGTAGGTGGCGCCGCTGCCGGTAACGGTCTGCGTGAGGGTGGGGCCGCCCGTTGTAACCAGGGTCACATCACCGCTTGTAAAGTCCGAAACCGCCGCATTAAAAACAACCGTAAAGTCAATCGTAGCGCCGGTGGTGGGGTCGGCCTGCCCGGCGGCCTGATTGATGGTAACCGTGAGCCCGCCGGTAATGTCCCGCAACTGGATGGCCGCGAACCGCGCGGCATAGGATGCATAGGGGTAAATGTGGATAGTCTGGTTCACGGAGTCGGCCGTAAATGTTCCGGTCCCGTGCTGTCCGAGAGTTCCGGGTATGGCGTTAACGTTGCATTGCAGGACCATGGTATCGCCGCCCGGCGTGGTGTAAAAGGCCGGCCGCGATTCACCCCATCCCGAAATACAGTTCCAGAGCTGGATTAAATACGTATGGCCGACGGCCAGATTATGGAGCGTAAAATCCCCGGCGCCCCCGTTTTCCATCATAAAGGCGCCGTCGATAATTTTCTGGTAATTCGCCGAAAGACCGCACGAAGGCGCGGTGGGATTATACGAACATCCGCTGAATCCCAGGTTCCAGGCGGAGCCCATGGTCGGCGAAGTAAGGTCCGGATTGGCGCCGGGGGTCTGGTGTTTTAACCTTGTGTTTGTAAATGGAACGCCGTTGAGCGTAGTGGTGCGGACAGTGGTGGTATCGCACCAGCAATAGGCATAGGCAAGCGCCCCGGTGGTAACGACATCGGTATCGCCTTTAATCCACTTCGGCGTGCCGAAGGTCACAATTGCGGCGGAAGCGGAAGCCGCTCCCAGGAAAAGACCGGCAAATACGCAAACAGCAACGCGCTTAAATTTCCGGGCGGTTAGACCCGATGGTGATGTTTTCATAGGCAATTTCTCCTTTAAACGTTTGAAGGGACTCAGAGCAAATAGTTTAATTAAACGATCAAGGTAGAGAATGCTGCTTTTAGTTTTTAATTTAGTCAAAAGGAGGCTGGCATGACGGGTGATAATAATATGTTTTATTACTATAAATACGACATTAAATTATTATGCTTTTAAAACCGGGGGCAGGCGTTCCCTGCATTAAATTTTTAAAACGCATTTTCATTTGATTTTTATTGCCCTTAAAGATATAATCAAAATTCTCACTACCCGTTTGCCATTCATTTATTTTTTGTGTCGTTCTTTTTCAATAAACGGATCTTGCAAATAACTTTTTTCCATAATTATATAACCCCTTCAGCGAAAGGTACGGGTCTATGAAACAGTTGCGTTTTCTGCCGAGCCTGCTTGCGGGAACAATTCTTGCAAGCGCGTTTGCCTCTCCCCTTTTTGCGAGCGAAGCCGACCTTATAACTCCCGACCTAAAGCAAAGCCCGCTTGGGTATAATTTGTTGCTGATCGGCCTGGGGATTTGCGTGTTGGGTCTGATTTTCGGCTTGGTCACTTACCTGCAAGTAAACAAGATCAAGGCGCATAAATGCATGCTCGACGTCGGGGCCTTGATTTTTGAGACTTGCAAAACATATCTGTGGCAGCAGGGAAAGTTTTTAGTCGTGCTCGAAATCATCATCGGCGCCTGCATCGCCTTTTATTTCGGTTTTTTGCGCAGCACGTCGTTCCATGGCGTCGCCCTTATCCTCGGATGGTCGGTAATCGGCATTTTGGGCTCCTATGGCGTGGCCTGGTTCGGCATCCGCATGAACACCCTTGCCAATGCGCGCATGGCGTTTTCTTCGCTTCGCAATAATCCCTACGACCTCATGCGCATTCCGCTTAAAGCGGGCATGAGCATCGGCGTCGTATTAGTAAGCGTAGAACTTATCATGATGCTTACGATCCTTCTTTTTATGCCTTCGCATCTGGCCGGTTCCTGTTTTATCGGCTTTGCAATCGGCGAATCGCTGGGCGCATCGGCCCTGCGTATTTGCGGCGGAATCTTTACCAAAATCGCCGACGTAGGGTCCGATCTCATGAAAATCGTCTTTAATATAAAGGAAGACGATCCGCGCAACCCCGGCGTCGTGGCCGATTGCACGGGTGACAACGCGGGCGACAGCGTCGGCCCCACCGCCGACGGCTTTGAAACCTACGGCGTTACCGGCGTGGCCTTAATCAGTTTTATCCTGCTGGCCGTGCTTCCCGATTATCAATCAACGCTGCTCATCTGGATTTTTATCATGCGCATTCTCATGATCGTAACATCCATCGTGGCCTATCAGTGCAACGATTTTTTCAGCAAGCTGATTTACGGAAACAAAAAAGAGTTGGATTTTGAAAAACCCCTTACGAATTTGGTCTGGGTTACTTCGGCTTTGTCGATTGTCATGACGTTTGTGGTAAGTTACTGGCAGCTCCACCGGCTTCCCCACCACTTATGGGTTTCTCTCTCCTGCATTATCAGTTGCGGGACGCTCGGCGCCGCTCTTATCCCGGAATTTACCAAGATTTTTACCAGTTCAAAATCCAAGCATGTCAAGGAAGTCGTTACCTCCTCGCGCGAAGGCGGCGCGTCGCTTACCATTTTGTCCGGTATTGTTGCGGGCAACATGAGCGCTTTCTGGATCGGCATGGTATTCTTTCTCCTCATGTTTCTTTCGTATTTGGCATCGACCCACGGCCTGGTTAATTTTATGATTTATCCTTCGGTCTTTGCTTTTGGCTTGGTCGCATTCGGTTTCTTAGGCATGGGACCGGTGACCATCGCGGTCGACAGCTACGGACCGGTTACGGACAACGCCCAGTCGGTGTATGAACTCTCCATGATCGAAACCATTCCGAATATTTCCGAAAACATTAAAAAGGATTTCGGGTTTACGCCGGATTTCGAACACGCCAAACATCACCTTGAGGCCAACGATTCCGCGGGCAATACGTTTAAGGCCACGGCCAAACCGGTGCTCATCGGCACGGCCGTGGTCGGGGCCACCACCATGATTTTTTCGCTTATCCTGGTGCTTAAAAAAACGCTCGGCATAGAACCCGAAGCCGTTTTAAACCTGCTCAACCCCTGGTCGATGCTTGGGTTCATCTGCGGCGGCGCGGTGATTTTCTGGTTTGCCGGCGCGTCAATTCAGGCGGTTGCCGCCGGGGCGTACCGCGCGGTGGAATATATCAAGAAAAACATCAACCTCGACCCCAACATTTCCATGAAAGCCTCTACCGAAAATTCAAAAGAGGTCGTAAAAATCTGCACGCAATACGCGCAAAAAGGCATGGTGAATATTTTCGGCGCGATCTTTTGTTTCGCCCTCGCCTTTGCGTTTTTCTCCGCGCCCATTCACAACGCCCAGCCGACATCGTTCTTTATAAGCTACCTTATCGCCATTGCCGTTTTCGGATTGTTCGAAGCGGTCTTTATGGCCAACGCGGGCGGCTGCTGGGACAACGCAAAAAAAGTGGTCGAAGTTGATTTAAGAGAAAAAGGAACCTCGCTGCACGCCGCATGCGTGGTCGGCGATACCGTGGGCGACCCGTTTAAAGACACCTCTTCGGTTGCCATGAATCCCATTATTAAATTTACGACGCTGTTTGGGCTTTTGGCCATGGAAATAGCCATTACCGAAGCTTTTAAAACCTACGCGCCGTACGTAGGCGGGGTATTTTTTATCGTGGCGCTTTTCTTTGTCTGGCGTTCGTTTTACCGAATGAGAGTGCCCGACCGCATGACCGAGGCCACAGTCGTTAAAAAAGCGTAAGGATCGGCCGTAGCGCCCGATGCATGCCTTAAGACTCTCACACCACCTTATTCCGGTGTGAGAGTCTTTTTATTAAGCAATTAAAACCTATGCAATCAAATTCCCCTGCAGCGCCCGATCTTCCGAATAAAAAAAATCCGGCGGGCTTTGGACTTGCCATTGGCGCCCTCGGCGTTGTATTCGGCGACATCGGCACCAGTCCGCTGTATGCCCTCCGCGAATGTTTTTCCGGCCAAAACCACGTTGCCTTAACAAACCAGAATGTTTGCGGCATGGTTTCTTTGGTGTTCTGGACGCTCCTGATTGTCGTCTGTGTAAAGTATGTCGTATTCGTGCTGCGCGCCGACAACAAAGGCGAAGGCGGTATTTTAGCGCTTTCGGCGCTTGTCGACCGGATTGGCGTAAAAACCAGGCGCATGCACGGCGTCGTGCTGATGCTGGGGCTGCTCGGAACCGCTTTGCTTTTTGGCGACGGCATTATTACGCCGGCGATCTCGGTCATGAGCGCGATTGAAGGTCTGGATGTGGCCACACCGTTTTTTAAACCGTTTATCCTGCCGCTTTCGATCCTGGTGCTGGTGGTCCTCTTTTTCATGCAAAAGCGGGGCACGCAAAATATAGGGGTCGTTTTCGGACCGGTACTCTTTTTATGGTTTATTACGATCGGCACGCTCGGCTTTGTCCAGATACTCCGCTGTCCGGCGATCCTGCTGGCAATAAACCCTTTTTACGCGGTAAACTTCTTTTTTCACAACGGGCTTCACGGATTTTTCATGCTGGGATATGTATTTTTGACCGTGACCGGCGCCGAAGTTCTGTACGCCGATATCGGCCACTTCGGCACCCATCCTATCCGTCAAGCATGGTATTTTGTAGTTTTCCCGGCCCTTATTTTAAATTACGCCGGCCAGGGCGCCTACCTGCTGCATGCCGGTTCGATACCGCCGCATCTCTTTTACGCGCTCTGCCCTTCCTGGTTCTTGCTCCCCTGCGTGGCCATCGCCACCGCGGCCACCGTAATCGCCTCGCAGGCGGTTATTTCCGGCACGTTTTCTCTGTTCCGACAGGCGGTTGGCCTGGGCTACTGGCCGCGCATCCGCATCATCCACACTTCGCAGAGCCGGATCGGGCAGGTCTATTTACCCTTTGTCAACATTATGCTGCTGGTCGGAACCCTCATGCTCATCCTTTATTTCAAGGAATCGGGCAAACTGGCCGTGGCCTACGGCATTGCCGTGTCGGCCACAATGCTTATTACGACGTTTCTTTCGCTCTATTTATCATCCACCGTTTGGCGTCTTCCACGTGCGCTGCGTATCGTGTTTTACGCGGTCATTATTCCCGTGGACGTCGCGTTTTTTATCGCCAACCTTATCAAGATACCGTCCGGCGGCTGGGTGGTGGTGCTTATAGCCGTGGCCGTATACGTATCAATGACGACCTGGATCCGAGGACGCACGATTTTACGGAAACAAGTGGAGGCTGCGGAACTGAGCCTTTCCACATTTATAAAGGACATCGTCCTCTCAAAACCGATTCGGGTTCCGGGCGTGGCGATTTTTCTTTCCGGGAGCGTTTCCGGCGTTCCACGCGCGCTGCTTCACAATTTTAAACACAATAAGATTCTCCACCAGAAAACGGTCATTCTCGCCGTGCTTATCGAGGACATCCCCCAGGTTCCTTTAGGCGATCGCATGCTGCATAAAAATCTCGGCGAGGGAATTTACCAGGTCGTTCTGCGGTTTGGGTTCGGTGAAACCGCGAATGTCCCGGAGGCCTTGACCTTGTCCGAAATTGCGATCCCCGACCTTATTTTCGACCCCATGAACACCACCTATTTTCTGGGAAAAGAGTCCCTTATTACCACCGATGCGCCCACCATGGCGCCCTGGCGAAAAAAACTTTTTCAATCCATGGCTCAAAACTCCCTGAATGCCTCGGCATTTTTTGTCTTGCCTCCCAATCGCGTGGTTGAACTTGGCGTGCAGGTGGAGCTGTAAGGCGTTCCTGAATTTCTCGCGCTAAAATAATATTTTACCGTCCCGCATGCTTTTAGCTATATTTCTATCCGGCAAGCAATGTTTTGTTGGCCCCCGGCGCTTGAGCCCTTATTCTTAATTGTAAACCGATAAACCAATCAAACCACACATCCGTAGGAGGAGAAAATGGGAGAGAATAAAAAAGGAATTGTCCGGCAGACGATAATTGCGGCTTTTGTTTTGGGTATTTGCCTGGCGGGGACCGCGAGCTTCGCAGAAAATTATTCGGATTGGCAATACCATACCACCATTACCATTAATGCCGCGTCCATAACGACATCGCAATA
>JAQUMP010000241.1 GCA_028718065.1 Chitinivibrionales bacterium
TTATTTTCTACCCGCAGGAAGATCCTGCTTTGGCGGTTTTGGCCGCCGTACCCGCCGCGATGATGATTTCCTGATAAGGCCGTATCGGTTTTAGAAGTGTCACGCTTGAGGCCGCCCGTACCGGATTGGCCGCCATTCCAGGCTTGACGTTTGCCTTTATCGCCTTGCAAGCCGGGCGGAACAAACTTAAGGGCGGCAAGGGGCACTTTGAGCACGTTGTCGGCCTCCTGCACCGCGATGGTGATATTGGCGGTCATTCCCGGCAGCAGCGTGAGGTCCGGATTGTCAACGTCGATCATGACGGTATAGCTCACCACGTTCTGGACCGTCGCGGGTTGCAGGCGGATCTGGGTGACTACGCCGCTGAATTGACGGTTGGGATAGGCGTCCACCGAAAAGGCGGCGGTCTGGCCCATTTTGACCTGGCCCACGTCGGCCTCGTCGATGCTGGCCTGCACCTGCATTTTGGAAAGATCGTCCGCAATCGTAAAGAGCGTGGGCGTGTTAAAGCTGGCGGCGACGGTCTGCCCGACGTCGACATTGCGGTTGACCACGACCCCGGCGATGGGCGAGGTGATGGAGGCGTAGGCCAGGTTGATTTTTGCCCTGTCAAGCTGGGCTCCCGCCGAACTGAGCCCGGCCTTGGCGGAGGCATAATCCGCCGTGGATTGGTCCAGGTCCGCCCTGGCCGCCAACCCTTTGTCAAAGAGGGCCTGCTGGCGCTCGACCGTAACGCGCGAAAGGTTTTCCTGCGCTTTGGCTTTAAGCAGCGATGCGGCCGCGTCTTCGACCGCGGCATACAGGAAGGTGGTGTCCAAAACCGCAATGAGCTGGTTCTTTTTGACGCGGCTGTTAAAATCCACGAATATTTTTGAAATGGTCCCCGAAACCTGGGTGCCGACCTGCACCAGGGAATGCGGATTTACCGTGCCGCTGGCGGTCACCTCGACTTTTATATCGCCTTTTTCCACCGGCGCCGTGCGCCATTGCGTTGCCGCCTGGCGGCTGCATTGACAAAACAAAAACAAAAGCCCCGTACTTAAACCCAAAAAAGCCCTCGTGCGGCGCAGGGGATTGTATCGCACCATGGTTTGCTCCCTATTCATGTAATGTTCCTGTGGCCAGAAGTAATTGCGCGTGGGCGATATGGTAATCGTATTGCGCCTGATAATGGCTGCTGCGGGCATTGGCCAGCGTCAGTTCGGCATCGGTAATTTCCAGCGGGGCTGCCACGCCGTTGCGATACCGCTCCTGGGACATTTGCAGCGCCTCGGTGGCTTGCTGGACCAAAACCGCCGTTGCGGAAATGCGCTGACGCGCGTCGATCTCCTGAAGATAATTCTGCTGGACCTGCTGAAGCGCGTTTTGCGTGGTCGCATTCAGAGTGGCGCGCGTTTGCGCCAGTGTTGCGTCGGCCTGTTTAAAAGAGGCGGCGATTGCCCCTCCCTGGAACAGGGGCACCGTGAGGTTCGCGCCCACGCTCCAGCTCGGCTGGTTCCAATCCGGGGCCACAAAGGCATTGCCGTCGCCGCCCCGCCAGGAATAGCCCGCGTTGCCGTTTACAGATGGAAAAAAGGCGGCCGCGGCGGCGTCGCGCTGCAGTCGCGATGCGTCAAGGTGGGCTTTGCCCGATAAAATATCAGGCCGCTTTTCAAGGGCGGCGGTCATGGCATCCGGCAAGGCAAGCGAATCCTCGATTTCACCGAGCGTGTCCGTTAATACGAGGGAATCGGGTAAAAGGGCGCCGGCGGTTGTTTCCAATTGCACGCGCGCCAGGCGCAGGGCGTTCTGGGCGTGGATGAGATTGACTTGCGCATTGGCGACATCCACGTTTGCCTTGGTGACCGTAATTTTTGCCTGTTTGCCTACTTCAAAAAGCACTTTGGCCTGGTCATAGTGCGCCGTCGCCTGTTTGAGGGCGTCCTGGTTAACGCCGAGTAATTGCAGGGCAAGCAGATAATTAAAATAGGCGGTCCGGGCGCTCAAAATAGTAGCCTGAAGTGTGCTTTGCAAATCGTATTGCGCGGCAGAAACGGACCTTGTCGCGGCCTTGTATTGCAGCGGCGTTCGGCCGAAATCAAAAATCTGCATCTGGGCGTTGATACCGGCGGAAACGCTGGTGCCGACATTATTGGTTACGTTGTTTGAGCCTTTTGATATTCCCGCATTTGCCGAAACTCCGGGCAGCATGCCTGCCAGCGCCGTGCTGCTTTTGGCCCTTGTTACCGTGAGCGCGCTTGCGGCTATTTGTGGCTGGGGGTTATGCGCGAGAACTAATGCAACGTACTGGTTAAGGCTTAGAGAGTCCGCCGAAGCGGAGAGCGCCGCGAACATGCCGCCGGCTGCAATCATAAAAATCCGGTTTTTATTCACCATCAGTCCTTTGGTTGATCTGTTATTTGGTCAATAGATTAGACAATCATGGAACGTCTTTTATTGCATTAACCCTGAAGCTCCCCGATGATTTCGGCATACATTTTATCACGCGCGGTCAAGCTCCAATGTTCCACGATGGTTTTACGCGCGGCCGATTTTATGGCGGCTGCATCGATTTTTTTATCGAGAATTTGCTGCGCAATTTCCCGCATGGTTTGCGTGTCGTCTTCTTCGCAAAGAAACCCGTTTTTCCCCGGCTCTATGAGCGCTTTATTATCACCGATAAGGGTTGTAATCACGCAGCCGCCGCATGCCATAGTAAGCGGGATGACTTGCGAAATACCGCCAATATACTTGGAGTACGGATAAATACAGACATCAATTGCCCCGAAGATAAGCGGCAGGTCGGCGTAGGCAAGGCTGCCCCACAAATGAACCGGCGTATCCATTCCGGCAATACGCTTTTTTACCTCAGACAGCAAGTCGCCGTTGCCGATCATAACCGCCTGGACACCTTGCATGCCATTTACGGAAGAAATAAAATTGAGCGGTGCATTTTCGTACGAAAAACGCGCGCAATATAAAACCACCGGCATTGCCGGATCGAGCGCAAGTCCTTTTTTCCGGGCAAAATCGACCAGGTCGGGTTTACGGCTGCCGCCTTTAAAAAGAGCCGTATCAACGCCGGCGTAGCAAACGCGGATGCGCGCCGCGGGAATGCCCCGGTGCGCGATCTCGTCGCGGATGTCTTTTCCGTCAACCAATATAAGCGCGGCGCGTTTAAGGATGGCCTCCGCCAGCGCGAACATGACCGATCGCATAAACGGGTTGCGATAAGGGTGCCGGAAAATAACGCAGCCGGAAACCACGACGAGCTTGACCCGGAGAAAAAACGACGCCATCAACAAAAACAGTTTAAGTGCCACCGGTTCTCCGAAACAGACTTGCCAGGCGTCGTAGCGGGCCAGTTTGAAGCCGTAGCGAGCGAAAAAAGCGAGCAGCCGGAGAACAAATCCGAGCGTGTAGCGTGTCTTTTCGCACGCGTCAATATCCGCTTTTGGATTAAGCGATACGCCGATGTACCTATAGAGCGGGTCGTTGTGCGGTTTGAGCCCGCACTTGACATGATACACGTCAACGGTGTGGCCCGCCAAAGCGAAGGCGCGCGCCATCTGGCGGTTCCATTGTTGCGTGCCGCCGATTGACGGAGGGAATTGATGGGTTATGAGGGCGATTTTCATGGGTTTGTCTTGGCGTTGCCCAAGGGTGCTTCATCCGGTTTCTTCACGCGCATTTTACGCTGGACCGCGCGGTAATACGGCGCATAGAGCGGGTGCAGCCAGGCGTATGTTTTTTGGGGCCGGATGGCAAGACCAAAGCCGTTCTTGAATTGCTCCAGACTTTCTATGCCCAGCGATGCGCCGAGGTCGACTTCCGTATATTCCCGCTCGCAATAATATTTAAAAATTGAGGCGTATAAAAAATTCATGGCCTGGGCGTGCAAGGCCTCGCTATTGCTCCGGTCCAGAACGGCCTGCCAGGCCGTGGCGCGCTGGTTGTGCTCAAAACAGAGCACGCCGCAGGCAAGTTTGTCCTGGTGCCGGGCGGTAAAGAGCCGCGCTTCGGCCAGGGCGAGAATGTCGCGCATGCAATCGGAACTAAAAGCCGTTTTCCAGTTTTTTTCTTTCTGGACGCGCTGTTGCAGCGCACAATACTCTTCGCAAATTCCGGGGAATTTTTCGGCGCTCACGATGACGCCGCGGTTTCTGCCCCGGTGCACCAGCTTGCGTTTGTTGGCCGAGAACCGCTTTGCTTCCATGGTTGCATAGGGCATGTCGAGCGGCATAACCGCTTTGTCAAGTACCGTGATAATACCTCCCTGTAAATCAGCGTTGCCGGCAACGGCGTCCGAAACCAGCGCGCATTTTAAGACGTTGTTTTTGCGCAGCGATTTAAAAAGCGCGGCATAATCGGGCGTTGTCCGGCCGTCACGCGTGAGCGCGCCCCCGACCGAACCCAGCGGCAGCGAACAAAAACTTTTAAGGAGCCCTTTGCAATGGTGAATTTCGATGAGCGGCAGGATATACGGGTTGCCGTTATTGCCAAAAAGTAAATGTTTGGGGACAAAACGCCCAAAATGGGTCGTTAAAATACGCGACCAGTCCGGCGACTGGAAAAAGTGCGCGTGCGGGCTCTCTTCGTACAGCGTCCGCCACAGGGGATCGGTGTGATTGATCGGTTCAATGTTTCTAACGGGTTTCATACTGTTTCAAGCGGTATCATATCGGAAGTAATAGCGCCTTTTGAAAAATCGATCTCAACTTTAAACCGACGAAGAAAATCAAGGCCAATCAGCGCATCAATTCCCCATGATTTCTCAAAGTGCGAAACAAATACTTCCAGGTTCTCCATCGAATGTCCGCAGATTTGTATTTGCGGGAGAATAATCTTTCCGTATTTCTGTGTTTGAAGCCCGGATTTTAGAATAACAGGCTTTGTTGAGCCTAAAAAACCGGCATAATAAAGCGCGGCGTCGGAAAATTCGGTTGTTGGAGCGCCTGTATCAAAGATGGCATCGAATTCGTGGAAAGTATTATTGTCGGCCGCTACGGCAATAGACAGGTAAATATAGGGCGCGTTGGTATTAAACGTGGTGATGTTGGGCATGGGCTCTCCAGCCTCCGGGAAACGTACTCTCTCCCGTAAATTTGAATGCTGAAGGTTTGTCTAATGCCGGAAGACGATATACTTCATCTTTGTCAACCGAATGCCGCGCGACAACGCCGCTCATAAGATGGCCGCTTTGATCGAGTTCAAAATCCGTAATTAAAAGCCATTGGCCGGGAAATATTTTTTTCATATCATCCCAGGTAATTTTTTTTTCCATGAATCGTCCTTTACGTAATACCGAAAAACGTTTGCATCCATTCCGGCCGCCCGGTTTTGGAGGGCGCTCTTTGCATAGGATATTCATAAAATACAATCATCGGCATAAGTATTCCATAATTTCGCTGACTTTGGCGATGACGCCCCAGGATATTTATCGTGCAATCCGCTCATACAATTCCCGCGTTTCCCGGGCGGTTTTGGACCAGGAAAATTCCGCGGCCCGCCGTAAGGCGCGCTCATGCAAGTCCGCGCGCAAGGCATCATTAGTAATCAGCTGCTCCATAGCCGCGCTGAGCGCCGCCGCATCGCCGGGCGGAACCAGGAGGCCCGCATCGCCGACAACTTCCGGCATGGAGGAAATATTGGAACAGATCACCGGCGTGCCGCAGGAGATGGCTTCCAGAAGCGGCAGGCCGAAGCCTTCGTAGAGCGAAGGATACACAAAGCAGCGCGCCCCATTGTAAAGATACGGCAGGTCGGCCTCGGGGACAAACCCGGCGAACCGCACCGAATCCTCCAACCCGTTCTTTTTGACTTTTGCGAAAATATCGTCGTAGAGCCACCCCTTTTTTCCGGCAATCAGCAGCGGCATACGGTGGCCTTTGTCCATGAGAATTTTATAGGCATCCAGCAACCCCGGAATGTTCTTGCGCGGTTCCAGCACACCCACGTTAAAAAGGTACTTGCCCGGCGTAACGCCAAAACGGGCGCAGGCGTCCGCCAGGGCGGCGCCCTTTACAAAAGGTTTATAGCGGCCGTGGACCGCTTCCGCAATGGCGTAAACGCGGGCCGGATCGACCCTGAAACGGGCGAGAATGTCGCGCTTGGTGCTTTCCGATACGGCAATGACCGCATCGGGTTTTTTTAAGACCATGCGCATCATCA
>JAQUMP010000242.1 GCA_028718065.1 Chitinivibrionales bacterium
TCTGGTGGAGCTTACGGTTTGTAAACTTGCCTGCATGGAACAGAGCGTTTCCGTGGAAGAGGTTTTAGCGGCGCTCAAGGCTTCGGCCGCAGGCCAGTCCCCGCCGCCCGAAAAAAAAAAGCATGAAGATGCCGTAACCAGGAGCGTCGCGACTCCGCAGATAGTGGTTCCTGCTTTTCAGGATGTCCCGGCGCCCGCAGCCGCGCCCTCAGGACCGGCGGGCGATGATGGCATTTCCTTTCCTGCCGCAGAGCCCGGCGGGCCGGACATAGTCAAAGCGTGGCCGGATTTTCTTGACATGATGATGCACCATCGGCCGACCCTGGCGACGTTTTTAGCGGTTGCCACGATTGCATCGAGCTCCGACACGATCGTCGATATTCGTTTTTCATCGGCCTATAAATTCCATTTTACGGAAGTCACCAAAAAACCCAATCGCGACGAGATCGTTAAAACACTGCGTGAATTTACCGGTCGGCCGCTTGACATTCACATTACCATCGAACCGGCCGGAAACCGGCCCGGCCCGGCGCCTTCCGCCCCAACGCCCCTGGCCTCGCTGAACGACGAAATCGAACAGGAGCCGATCATAAAATCAATTTTAAAAACATTCGACGGAGAGGTCATCGGTTAACTAAGGAGAACAGCATGGCGCAGAATGTCAACAAACTGCTCAAACAGGCGCAAAAAATGCAGGCGCAGGTCATGCGCGCGCAGGAGGAGCTGCAGAAAAAAGAGGTCGTGGGCGACGCGGGCGGCGGCATGGTCAAGGTCACCATGAACGGCGCCAATGAAATCACGGGTGTTTCCATAAATCCGCAGGTGGTTGACCCGCAGGACGTGGAAATGCTGGAGGATTTAATCGTGGCGGCCTTTAATAATGCAAATGAAAAAGTAAAAGAGATGTCCAACAGCGCCTTTGGCGCGGTTACCAACGGGATTAATATTCCTGGTTTAACCTAAAAGACATTTAAAATATTTTGGAAAGGGCTCCGCCCTTTAAATCCCGTAAGGAAAATGCCTATTGTAGCCTAAGACAAGAATATGCCTAATGTCAATTTTGTTTTAATGGGTTAACTATAACAAGCATTTTCATTACGGGGTTTTAGGGGTGGAACCCCTACCGGATTTTTTTGGGTTTATTTTTTATGGTCCAAGCATTAGAAAAATTAGTCGAAGAACTCTGTAGCTTGCCGACGATAGGCAGAAAAAGCGCCTGGCGTCTGGCATTATTCATGCTCGAAAGGCCGGCGGAAGAATTAACCGAACTTGCCCAGAGCATAGCGACCATAAAGCAAAAAATCGTACATTGCCGTGTATGCTATAATTACAGCGAAAGGGAAACCTGCGCGATCTGCAGTTCGGCCAACCGCGACGGCGGCCTGATCTGCGTGGTGGCCCGGCCCACCGACGTTTTTGCCGTGGAACGCGCCGGCAGGTACCGGGGCGCCTATCATGTTTTGGGCGGGGTGCTCTCGCCGATCAACGGCATTACCGCCGATAAATTGCGCCTCGCGGAACTTGTCGCGCGCGTCAAGAACAACCGGCCGCACGAAATCATTCTGGGGCTGGGCGCGTCGGCCGAGGCCGAAACCACCGCGCTCTATTGCGCGCGCCTGCTGAGTGGTTTACCGGTGCGCATAACGCGCCTGGCGCGCGGCCTGCCGGCGGGGATCGAATTGGAATACGTGGACCAGCTTACGCTCAGCCAGGCCTTGCACGAGCGCACGCAGGTGGGCGGGCAAAGCTCTCAACCTTAATCCTCCGGAGAAACCATGAAAGGCCTCGTAAACTTTGTCCAGCGCGCGGGCGCCTCGTGCCTGTTTCTGGGATATATCCCGTATATGCCGGGCACCTTCGGCTCGCTGCCGGCCGTGGCGTTGGCATGGTTCGGCCTTTCGCACTTTGGTTTCCGGGTCCTGCAGCAGCATGCCGTTATATATTGGTTTTTCCTGCTTGCTATAACGGGAATTGCCGTTTTGTTTTCCAGCAGGGCCAAAACCCTTTTCGGCCGGGACGATGACGGGCGCATTGTCATCGATGAATTCGCCGGGCAGCTCATAACGTTTTTTATGGTGCCGCTCTCCGTAAAGACCCTGATCGCCGGTTTTTTTCTGTTCCGGTTCTTTGATATTATTAAACCGTACCCGGTTTACCGGATGGAAGAACTCGAGGGCGGTCTGGGTGTTGTTATGGACGATGTGGTCGCCGGCATTCTGGCCAATGCAACGCTACTGCTGATCGTGTTTGCTTTTCATGCGGTCGAGCGGGGATTGCATATTATTTAGGCTTTCATGAAAACCCTCGCACAAATCGCGCGCATTCTTTCCGACCATCATCTCTGCCTTGCCACGGCGGAATCGTGCACAGGCGGCTTGATCGCCTCCCAAATCGTGGCGTTCCCCGGAGCGTCGGAGTTTTTTAAGGGCGGAATCGTGGCTTACGCCGATGACATCAAGCGGCGCATTTTAAAAGTACCGGCGGCCACGCTGGTTCGGCACGGCGCCGTAAGCGCCGCAACCGTGCGCGCCATGGCGCGCGGCGCGGCCAAACTATACAAATGCGACTGCGCCGTGGCGGTCTCGGGTATCGCCGGACCCGCCGGCGGGACGCCGCAAAAACCGGTGGGCCTGGTTTTTATAGGCGTTGCCGTAAAATCTTATATGTCAAGCTATCGGTGTTTTTTTAAGGGAGGCCGCGCGCACGTCCGACGCCAGGCGACCGCGCGGGCCTTGGAGCTTTTCTTGGGAGCGCTTAGGCGAATAGACACGTTATAATTTGTGGTTTTCCAACTGGCGGATGCCGTCGAAAATATACTGGGTGGCGGAAATAAGCGCGGTTGCCGTGGCAATGTCCACGAGCCAGTCCAGCGCCGTTCGGTTAAGGCCCACCAGCACCCATCCGATCACGACGATCAGGAAGAATGTCGTGAGTTTGCCGCTGATGCGCGGCCGCACCACGACATTCCCGGCGATAAAATGAACGATTGCCGCGCCGAAGATAAGCACCACGTCGCGGCTGATGACCACGATCACGAACCAGATCGGCAGGCGCGCATTAAAGGACTCGGCGCAGGGTCCGCTTAAAAGCACAAGGCCCGAAAGCAGCATGGCTTTGTCCGCGAGCGGATCGAGCAGCGTGCCCAGCCGCGTGATCTGGTTGCGCGTGCGGGCAATGTATCCGTCCACGGCGTCAAATATAAAGGTTACGATAAAAAGCACGATGGTAAGCAGGCGCAGGTTCTGCGTGGGCTCGCCGTGGTTGTAATTTACAGAATGATAAACAACGGCGGCGATGAAGATCGGGACGATTAAGATCCGCGCCAGGGTAATGCGGTTTGCCAGAGTCAGGCCCATTTAAAAGCGCCTTCGCAGAAGGATATGCCTTGTAGGGGCGAACCCTTGCGGTTGCCCAGATGCCAAATATGAAAATAGATTTGCCTGCGGGCCCCTTTCAAGCGCTAAGCGTCCGGTTCATAATAAGCGCGTCGTCGCCCGTATCTTCATAATAGTGCGGTCGTATTGACATTATGGTAAATCCCGCTGCTTCGTACAAGGCCACGGCCGCCTGATTGCTCTTGCGGACTTCCAGAAAGGCCTGCCGTGCGCCGCGATCACGGGCCGCTGCGAGCGTGGCCGCAAGCAACTGGCGGCCGATGTGGCGGCGCCGGAAGGCCCGATGCACGCTTAACTTATAGAGTTCAAATTCGCTCTCCACAACCCTGCCGAGGCTGCCGCCCACCACCGCGCCGGCAGGGTCCAGGGCCAGCAGGGCAGTCCCGTGCGCCTCTTCTAAAACCTCCGCGATCATTGCTTCGGACCACGCCACGGCGTAAACGGCCTTCTCAAGCTTGTAAAGCGCTTCCTTGTCGCTCGTGAGCGCCGGCCGGATCGTGCAATCAAATGAATTTGACATAGCGGCACCGAAAAATGTTGTGACGGATTTTCCAGATATGTATTTTGCAGAAACTAACAATTGCGCAATACGCCTATGAATCTATCCTTCCCGCGGTATCCTGCACGTTTAAACCGGCAACAGTTCTATCCGGTCGCGTATGAAATAATGTTTTATTGCCATGTGCTCGATGAAAAAATATATGAATTGTTCCGCAAAGGATATGTAAAAGGGACCGTTATCATTTGCATCGGCAACGAAGCCACCATGGTCCCCATGAGCATGCCGTTCCGGCCCGGGCAAGACATTCTGGGGCTCATGCACCGCGATATGGGCGGCCATTTGGTAAACGGCATGACGCCCTATGAGCTTTTGTGCCAGTACATGGCCAATGCGCAGAGCCCCACGCATGCCCGTGAAGGCAACGTGCATCACGGCAATGTCGCCCAGCGGCGCCTGCCGTTTATCAGCCATCTCGGCAATACGTTGGCCCCGGTGGTGGGCGCCACCTGGGCCGCGCGCCGTAACGGCGAAGATGTTTTCGGCCTTGCCTCCATCGGTGACGGCGGCAGCAGCACGGGTGATTTTCACGAGTCGCTTAATTTGGCTTCGGTGCAACGCGTGCCCGTGCTCTTTGTGGTGGAAAACAACCACTATGCCTATTCCACGCCCACGCGCCTGCAATATAATGCCAAACAACTTTCCGACCGCGCGGCCGGCTATAACATCCCGGGCAAAACCATCGACGGCACCGACGCCTGGGAAGTTTACTGCGCCGTCAACGACGCGCTTGACGAAATGAATAAAACGTCGCTGCCGTATCTGCTCGAATCCATGACCCTGCGCCTCTACGGACATGCCGCCTACGACAAGGCCGAGTATGTGAGCGCGGCCGAGCGGCAGGCGTGGCTGCGGCGCGACCCGGTAGCGCGCGCCCGCGCCGTGTTGCTTGACGAATGTGAGTTTACCGAAGAAAAACTCGGCGCGCTTGAATCGGCCGTGCGGGCGCGCATCGACACGGTCATTGCGCGCTCGCTCTCCGTGGGGCGTCCCGCCTGCGCCACCTGCTCACCCGGCGCGGTCTTTGCCCCTGCCCGCCCAGACATAAAGCTGCCGCCTTTTACGGCGCCACAGATAAAAAATCTTCAGGCCGTAACGGCCGCGCTCGATTATATCATGGGCCGCGACGACAAAGCCGTGCTGCTGGGAATGGACATCGGCGTTTACGGATCGGCCTTTAAAACCTGCAAAGGGCTCTATGAACGTTATGGGGCAAAGCGCGTCATGGATATGCCGGTGTGCGAATCCGGCATCGTCGGTTTTGCGCTGGGGGCCTCCCAGTTCGGCGCGCGTCCGATCATTGAATATCAGTTCGCCGATTTCTCGACCGAAGCCGCGACCCAGATGGCGCTCAATGCCGCCAGTTGGTATTTCCGCTCCTGCAATCCGGCGCCTTTGGTTTTCCGGCTGCCCTGCGGCGGCGGCATTACGCTCGGGGCGTTTCACAGCGGTGAATTCGAAGGCATCTGGTCGCGTTTTCCGGGCCTCAAGTTGCTTTATCCCTTTACACCGCAGGAAACGTTCGAGGCAATTGTCGCCGCTTATTACGATCCCAACCCCTGCCTGGTTTTTGAGCATAAGCTGCTCTACGCCAGTAAGGGCGGTTCTATAGATTTTAACGGCGACATGGCCTCAATCTGGCGGCCGCGGCAATATGCCGAAGGCGCCGATTGTACCATTGTGGCCTTCGGCGCCATGAACGAACTGGCGCTTGCCGTGGTTTCCGAACAAGGCTATTCCGCGGATGTATGGAATCCATTTATTTTAAATCCATTGGATATTGATCCCTTGGCGGCATCGGTCGAAAAAACCGGCCGGTTGCTGGTTATTCAGGAAAGCGGTGAAACGGCCGGGCTGGGCGACCGGATTGTTTCGCTCATCGTCAAACGCTGTTTTGCAAAGCTGCGCTGTGCTCCCGCCATTGTCGCAAGTCCGGATATGCCCGTGCCCTTTGCGCCCGAGCTCGAGACCGCGACCCGGCCGGACAAAAACAAAATCCGCGCTGCCATTGAACAGATCATAGGAGAAAAATCGTGAGTATTGCTCCGTTTATCGTACCCGTATGTTTGCCTGCGCAGGCCGCGGCGGAGACCGAAGCCACCATTCTGGCCTGGAAGGTCGTT
>JAQUMP010000243.1 GCA_028718065.1 Chitinivibrionales bacterium
GACGATACTTTATTCCGCTGCTGCCACTGCCGGCAACGGGGCCAGCCTTACGCCCACTTTCAAGTGGACCATATCCGGCGGCCAGTCGATCGATTCCACAAGCGGGATATTTTCAGCAGGATCCGCGGCCGGTGGACCGTATACCGTAACGGCAACCGCTGCCTACAATGGGGTAACAAAAAGCGCCACGGCGACGGTGCTCGTTTACCGGCCGGTTACCATTACCGCGCCCGTGCAGGCAGCAACCTATAAAATAGGAGATACGCTTGTAGTTAGTTGGACCAGGTCGGCAAACACCACGACAACGGGATTGGACATCCAATTTACCGCCGACAATGGTTTAAATTGGTCTTCACTCATTGAGAGCGTTCTTATTCATGATGGCGATGCCGCTTACTACAATGGGAATATCGGTACCTTTAAATGGAAAATACCGCAATCGTTTGTTAATTCCGTCGGCAGTACCATCACTTGCGCATCGAGTCAATGCAAGGTCGAACTGAAAGCGCCCTATGACCCTGCAACAAAGGCAACCAAAGATGTGTCGGGTGTTTTTACTATAGGCGGAACCCCCGGAATAGTTACCTGGGGCAGCCCGGCGTATGTTAAAGACAGCACTGATGTCAGCAAGACGGGAACGCTAAAATACGCCTATACCTGGAGAGGTACCGATCACATACTAAACGGGGTACTATTTAAGGGTACTACCAACTCTGTGAACGTCGGAACTTCGCCCTATGATCTTACCATTGCCCCCGTCAGCGGCAGCATAGCGCCCGGCGTCGACATCATGGCTTTTCGAGTTCCTGACGGCGTTACCGGCACGTATGGGGATATACTTCAAGCAGGCCTCTTTGTGGATTACGCCGACAAATATACGATAACGCTGAATAACTTGACAAGCGGCCATACCTACCAGATCCAGATCTGGTCGTGCGACGCCTATTACGATGGCGGTAACACGACGATAACCTGCGGTGACTCGGTCGTGCTGGACAAAAGCAAAGTCAATGCTATGGGGCCCGGCCAATATGTTATCGGGACGTTTACCGCCGGTGCAACGCCTCTAAAATTGACTTTTTCCGGAACGCAAAACGGCAGCGGCGATAAGGGACCCGTAATCAACGCGCTCCAGGTGCGTGAAGGCGGCACGAGCGGCGTTATAGCGCCGCAAAGAAACATCGTGGCGGCCGGCGCTAATTTACAGAACGCACAAAACGTAAGGATTTACGATGTCCGCGGCCGCATGATCGGCATTTCCAAAAACGGGAAATTGCCTCAGAACGCACGGTCGGGGATTTTCATCTTAAAATCGGCCGGTGCGTCCGTAAAAATAGTCAAGCAGTAGGATTTGTTGACTTTGCCTCCGCCCCTCTCCGAATCGGAGAGGGGCGCAAGGAGTAATCTTGCGCCCCGCAAGCGATTTCGATTAGGCCATCTTGCCATTCATCCTCACCGCGTCTCCACCGTAACAACTGTTGACATCGGCGATTTGGCCCCGGAACGCGCCTGGCAGCGCACGGCATAACGCAATTGCACTCCCGCCGGAACGCCCGTATCGACAAATTCCGTGCGCGCCGAATCGACCGCTTTATACTCGCTCGGGGGCGCTTGCCCGACGCTCCGATACACCACGAACCACGTATCTTTGCCCGCAAGTGCCCCATTCCAATGCAGCTCCACCGCGCGGCTCTCTTTTTTGTAAACAGCATTAAGGCCGCTTACCGGCGCCAGCAGGCCCGGATCATAGGGGCGCCCGCGCATGGCTGGGCTGCGCGGTGAGCTGAGCCCGCCGCTATCATGCACAAAGATCCGGTATTCGTAGGTTATGGTGCGCGCGACGTTATGGTCGGTCCACGACGAATCGCGCGGCGCAAGGACCGCGACAGCCAACCATCCCGTGTCCGCGGGCGCTTTGCGCTCGATGTATTGCCGGTCGATCATGTCGCTGGGCGAGCGCGCCCATCCAAGCCGCACCGTGGAATCGGTAACGCTCACGCTGGTAATCAGCGGCGCGACCGGTTTAATAAGATGGGGCCGCTTGATTTCCAACACCGCCGATGGTTTGGACGGCACATACCATTTGTTAAGCGCCACCAGCTTAAAAAATACGGAGCGGGTCAGGGTTTTTACCGAAACCGTATCCACGTAGGAGGTGTCCCGTACGACTTCGGAGGTCACCTGGGAAAACTCGTGGCGACGGTCGTTGGCCCACATCAGGCGGTAGCCGAGCACCCGCGCGCTATCGGAATTAGCATGCCAGTGCAGGCGTACCACGCCGAGCGTGTCGATGAGGCCGGCAAGGCCGGTGGGCGGCGCCGGGGGCGTGGAGTCGCGAAAGACCACATAGAGCGGCAGCGACGGCGCGACGTTTCCTGCGGTGTCAATGGAACTTACAATGTAATAGGGTTCTTCAAAACTCGCCGCCGTATCGATGAATTCGCGGGCGTCTCTGGGCAGCGCTTTCTCCATAAGAGGATGAAAAAACCGCACCGGGTTCTCGCTGCGCGTGATAATAAAGCCCTTAAGATCGGGCGGTTTATTCGGCATTTCCCAGGTTAATTTTACTTTACGCTCGGCGATGCGCCTGGGTTTGCCGACATGCGGCGGCGGTGGCGGCGTAAGGTCGCGCCCGAAGGCCTCGATTTCTATCGGCGCCGAGGTTTCGGCAAAGGGGGTAATACCGTACAAACGGTAGCGGTAATGGTGGTAGTCGATAATATTCGTATCGGTATAGGTCATGTTGTCGTCCTTGGACAAATGGTTGCGTACATTGACCAGAGGGACGGAGGTCAGGCGATGAAAGGTCTTGCCGTTGTCGGCGGAACGCTCCACGTAATATCCCGAAAAGTGTTCGGGCATCGACGTGCTCCAGGTCAACATGATCCTGCCGTCGCCGCCGTCGGCCACGCAATTTCCCGGACCCTCAATGGGTCCCGGCGCGCGCACTTCGACCATTGTCGCCCCGGTGTCAAGATGGTACGACGTGTCGCCCGGCGCCGCAAACACCCGGTAGACAATCTTCTGGCCCGGTTTTACGCTATGGTCGACAAACCGCAGCCCAAGCCCCTCGGCCACATGGGCGCTGTTATCGGCAGTAAAGAGCGCAAACCCCCACCGGTTTTCAAGTTCTTCGGATGCAAATTTTATATAGGCCAAATCATTGGGGTAGGCCGTCTTGGTCACCATTTGCTTGCCATACAGCACTTGCGCCGCAATCGCGGCAAGATGGTCCTCCGGCTTGCTGCTCTTCTTCCAGTCTTCGAGTGTAAGCGGCTTTAATGGCTGCGCGTTGAGCTTTTCAAATATAAGTTTACTTGAGGGAATCTTGTCCGCGATTATATAGCGTTCAACGATATAACCATTTTTGTTCCCGTAAAGCCAGCCGCCGGGTTTGGAAGGCGCCCATCGAATGACCACGGAGTCGCCCAAGGCCTTCGCGATAACGGCGATATGCGCATGCAGCGGCAGGTCTTTTTTCGCAAGGCTGGCCGAATCCTGCACGTAGGGATTCATGGCCGCCAGCGCCTTCGCGCGCGCCGCCGCCTTCTGTTTGGCCGCGGCCGCGGCGGGTGTTGTCTTTGCCGCCGCGCGGGGCTTTTGCACCGGGGCCGCCCACACGGCAAAAAGAGCGGTCATGGTTATTAACAGGACACTGCGGAAACTGCGCATAAGCACCTCGTTATCTAAAGATTGACTTAAGTCCCATACCGCTTGGCTTTACAAACGGCGCCGGGACCGGCGTGCCGTTTACAAAGGTCACCGGCAGCTTGTTGTTAAACAGCCAGGAGCCGTCGGGATAATTGTACGCGAACTCCATGCGGTAGCTATCTTTCGGGTAAATCGTTTCGTAGGGCTTGGCCGCTTCCGTGGAGAGCCAACTCAGGCTCGACGTCAGGCCCATCATGGTCCAAACGTTGGACAAGGCTTGCGCAATGTTCTGTTTTACCAGGGCAAAATCCCGCGAGGCGATGACGTCGTGGTTGTAAAGCACATGGAAATCGCCGGAGGGCGCCGCGGGCGCAAGATGCATGGCGCCGGCGCCGGCGCTGAAACGGTTCACCATCGACACGCTCGAAGGCATGGCGTAAAGGTGCGATGCCGCCATGGGCGCCGTGGCGCTTCCGGTGGAAAGCGCGCTCATTCCTCCCAGGCTATGCACGCCCAACGCGGCAAAGCTTGCCGCCCACTTCATGGGCGGCGTAAGCTCATCATCCCGCAGCGGCGGCTGGGCGGCAACATCGAGCTGCGCCAGGGGCGTCCCGTTGTTGAACATCGCCTGGGTCAAGGCCGTCGGGCTTCCGTCCCACGCGCCCAGGTTTTGCAGCGTCTTGACCGCGTTATACACCCACGTAGTAACGAACTTGGTGTGCCACGGGCTTTGCATGGAATAGGCGTTAAGCGCCAGAAGCGCGTGTTGATATCCGGTATTGCCGTCCCCGGCGTCAAAGCTGTAGTCGTTCACGTCCCACCCGTCCCAGCCTTCGCCGGAGTTGTAATTCACGCGCACGACCTGCCCGTCGCTGGTGGCGCGGTTTTCGACGCCGACCTGCGTAAGACCGGCGATTTTTTCCTGCAGCGTGCCGTATTTGCTGGTCTTAAAATAATATACATACAGGAGCTTCTCGCCGCGGCGCACCTGCACGCCCGGAAGTTCGCGCTTGTTAATGTTCACGAGCGTGGAGGCGGACATCGCCACGTTGCTAAAGGACTTTGTCCTGGTTGTTACCTGTGCGTTAACGGCCGAGGCCAAAACTGAATTGCTCATCATCAGGGAAGAGGCTTCCTGCTTGTCCTTGCGCACGATCTGCAAGGCGTACACCTTTTCTTTGTCAAGGGGCGGAATGGCGTAGGTAAGCGATGCGCCGTCGAAGCCGAGGGGCGATTCCACCTCCGCCCCTCCGCCGATGAGCGGCACGAACCGCGCCACAAAACTGGTCGTGTAACCCGCCTTGGGATCGAACAGATACTGCTGGCCCGTGCGCAGCGCCAGGCGCCCGTCGCGGTTCTCGTTCTGCAACAGGAAGCGTTGACGGTTAAAGGGGTAACTATACATTATATTGCGGCCCACGATGGAATCGGGGCGCGCGCCCGTGGAAAAAGTGGCGGTCACCTCCTGCACGGTGGGCGTGCCGTCCAGCCGCTTGGCCGTTACCCAGGTGCCGGACTTAAGTTCCTCGCCCGCGGCGGCCACATGAATGGTATGCGAAACGTGCGGAGCGAGGCATCCCTGCGGCGTCAGGGTCGCCTGCGTTGCGTCGGAGGAGACGCCGTAGGTGGAAGGCACGCCCTGACCGCCCTGCGCCATGGAAAAATCGGTAAGGGAAACACGGAAGGTGCGCAGGACCGACGTTCCGCCGTCGCCCAGTTCCCGGATCTCGATGTTCTTGCCTAAAGTAAAGTTAAAGGCCGCCTGGGGCTGCACGAACACGTCCACGCCGCTGCCGCCCCCCGGCTGCACCGACGAGATAATGTCGATTTTGTCAAACGGCGTTCCGGGGTCGGGAATGCACACGTTGCCGAGGGTGAATTCAAAATGGCAACTCCCGGTAATCAGGCCGTCGAGAATGTCGTAGCTTCCGTCAACGCCACCCTTGAGCCAGGTCGGATTGGGCGCGCCGCCCACCAGCGCCGCCGCGGCGCTTACGCCCAGGATCTCAAAATCACCCGACGTAAACCAGACGTCCACATGCAGGCCGATGGAGGCCGCGAGGTAGGCATAGATATCGCCCGATGCATACCAGCCGTTGATCCCCACGGGGCCGTTTACGTTATCGCAGATGTGTTTCGTACCCACGTCCATGAGCGACAAGTCAAACCCCATGGCCGCGTCGACCTGCCCGTAGAAAATAAGGAACGTCACCTTGCCGGTGTGGAACCCCGCGCTTACGCCGAAAGCAAATCCCGCGCCGCCGCTGATAAGCGGGTTGCGCGCCGTGGCGAAGGTGGGGAATTTACTTTTGATATAGCTCGGCAAATCGGGCGGCGCCGGGATGGTGCTGCCGGTCATGAAGTACGACTGGATTTCCACCAGGCTCAGCACCTGGG
>JAQUMP010000244.1 GCA_028718065.1 Chitinivibrionales bacterium
GGGGGTCATTTCAAACCCCGCCGTAATCGTCTGCGCCACGCCGCCGTGGGCATCGGCTTCCTTCTGGGCGCCCGCGACGCCCGGACTGCTCGATATGCTCACATTGCTTAAATTTATAATAAGCGGCAAGTTTGCGAAAAAGCTGAAAAAATTGGCCAACTGATGATAGCCGCCGGCGACCGTCATATTGTACCGGTTTTCGATGTAATATTCCCGCGGCACATCGGGCAGGGGCGTAAATTTTTTGGTTATAATCCCCGAGGCCGCCGCGACCGTGGTAATTTCGCGGATCAATTTGGGGATCTCTTTCTGGTCGGGGAATATTGACTTTAGAGAATCAAGCGCCAGGCTGTCGGTCCGGATTTCGCGTTTCAGGCGGTCGAGCTGCGGTTTCATGGCCAGGATGGCGTTCAGATCGTTCTGGCGGGTTACGCGCTGTGATTTCAACTGATTGTGCGTTTGCTGGCGTTCTATATAAACGTACTGATACCAGAGCGCCGCAATCACCAGGCCGGCGACGATAATAAGCGCGGCGTTGCGCATGCGCGGATTTTTAAGGTCGATTTTCGGTAAGGCAAACGCCATGGTCCCGGCCGTCCTTAGGGTTGCGCCGCCACCGACAAATGGTAGTCGGGGTTCAGCGTGCAGGAAATCGTAAAATGATACGGTTTATCGGTTTCCTCGGTTTGCATTATGTCAATAAGATCGACCGAGGTAATATAGCCGCTTTCGGAAAGTTTGGACATGAAATTGGCCACTTCCTGGAACGAATAGGTCATGCCCTCCACCTTTAAAGTTTCCTGTAGTCCGCTTGCCTCCTGAATCGACGAGATCCAGGTAAAATTAGGCAGGCGCTCGCAGAAAATTTCCAGCAGCCGCACCCATTTTTCACGATTGACGTTAATGCGCTGCAGGGCGCGGATTTTTTCCTGAATGACCGTCTTGGCCTTTTTAAGGGCGTTGATTTCGTTGAGCACGTGCCGGTTGCTGATAATGGCATTATCGATGCCCGCGATCTCCACGCGCAGATGATGGATGCTGGCATCCATGCTTATGCCGTAAGACCAGAGTCCAAAGAGCATCAGCAGCACCCCTAAAACCGGGTACACGATTTCGCGCTGCAGCTTAAGCACGCGCCGGTGGATCCGGTATTCGGCCGGAAGCAGATTTATTTCGATGCGGTCCATCATAATACCGAAACCTTGCGCAAGGCCAGCCCGGTCGCAACAGTCAAGATCGCCGCGATGCTCTGCGGATTGACGGCGCCGAACAGGTCGGGATCAAACACCAAACGGTTGAGCGGATTGGAAATCGCCACGGTGGTCTCGTGCCGGCGCTCCAGGAACTGGGCGATGCCGGGAATGTAGGCCCCGCCGCCGCTGATTACGATTTTGTCAATTACATCGCTGTGCTCGGAACTTTTAAAATACGAGAACGCCAGGTCGATCCCGGCGGAGAGTTCCTCGGCCGCGAATTCCACGTTCTGCTTGACGAGCGACGGATTATAGGCCGTGTCCGCACCGGATTTACCTTTGAGCAAGCCGGCCGCGGTTTCGGCCGAAATGCTTAAGTTGCGCTGCAGGGTCTTGCTGAAATATTCGCCGGCCGTGGAGATGCTGCGCATGGAATGGTAGACGCCGTCTTTAATAAAGGTAATGCTGGTGAGGTTGTGCCCGATGTTAAGCAGGGCCAGCGTGCCGCGGTCGGTTTTGCCCTCGGATTCAAAGGCATAGCAGTTGGTAATGGCAAAGGCGTCCACGTCCACGATCACCGGTTTGAGCCCGGCGTCGTAGAGTAAATCGATATAGTTCTGCATGATCTGGTTCTTGGCGGCGATAATAAGCACTTCCACTTCATTGGTCTGCACGTTGCGGTGCAGAATCTTGTAATCGAGGGTTATATCGTCGACGTCAAAGGGGCTGCGTTGGCCCGCTTCCCAGAGAATCAGCTCTTCGGCGTTTTCGGCGGGGTCGATTTTAAAAACAAATTTATCCGAAATGATTCCGTGGCCCGACATGGAGACCACGACCTCGACGATGCGCGGATCGCATTGGTTGACTAAGGTGGTAATGGCGTCGATCAAGGCGTTACGGTTTTTTATTTCGCTGCCCTCGATCGTGCCGGCGGGCAATTCCTTGATGCCGCAAGCTTCGAGAAAATAACCGTCTTTGGTGTTGCGGATCTTGACAAGCTTAAGCGAGTGGTTGCCGATGTCCAATCCCACGGTAGCGCTCTCGCCTCGCAACATTTGAAATAAATTCATAAAAACTTTCTCTGCGTCAATATCGGGCCGGAATAAAAAAAAGCCTCCCGTTACATTCCGCTAACGTTTTGTAAAACCAGAAAAAACCGGGACCAATCTTGTGGTTTTAAATGAACTGAATTTTATAACTGTCCTTATTAAAGTAAGTTAGATGCAAGCTTACGGATTTAAATGTACCAATATTCCATTGATTTGTCAATAAAAATCAGTTACGGAGCTAACGGCGGGGAAAAATCCTGCCGCGCGAATAATTTTAAAGCGGAATACGCAGGGGTCAATTTTTTCGTTTTTAAAAAGCAATTTCGCTTAACCGGGAATATTAAATTAGCTGTAATCGACTTTGTGGGGAAAACCATTATGGCCTGAATTTTGCTAATTTTAGATACGGGCGGATTCCACAAAATTAGGAGATGATTCTATGAATATCGATGCTGATCTTTTAATCCAAATCATTATTTTTTTCACCGCCATTTTTGTTTTTACTTTGCTTGAGCGTTTCAGGCCCGGATTTTCGATTAATAAAAAACAGGACCTTTTATTAAACGTCTTTTCCCTATTGATCGTAATTTTCGCGGGCGAATATTTAAAAGCGCTCGTGTCCGCGGGATATAAGGCCGTAAATCTTTCCGCGCTGCTCAGCGGCAATCCGTTCCCCGATTTTCCGGGCCCCGCAAAAATCGTCCTGGCGGTCCTTCTTACGGATTGCAGCCTCTACTGGGTGCACCGCGCCATGCACACCAAATTTTTGTGGCGAACGCATAAGTATCATCACTCCATCGGACAGATCTGGTGGCTCTCCGGTTCGCGCACGAGTTTGGTCCATCTTTTTTTGTTTGCCATCCCGCAGATTTTTATCGGGTATTATCTGCTGCGCTTGACAAGTGCGCAGGCGCTTGTCCCGGTCTGTTTCGGCATCGTGGTAAACCTCTGGATCCACACCAATATCTGGGTTAACCTGGGACCGTTAAATCGGCTGCTGATTACGCCGAATTATCACCGCATCCACCATGGCGCGCGCGGGCTCGGCAATAAAAACCTGGGCTTTGTCCTTACCATTTGGGACAGAATGTTCGGGACCTACCTGGATACGCAAACGACCGGAAAGGATTTTAAGCTGTTTCCGGTCCCCACTAAAGAGCGGCTGCTTGCGATGATACTCGGAATTTAGCGGAAGCCTTTGGGTGCAAATCCCGCTTTAACCATCGTTCGAATACTTTTGAAAATATCGTATTTTCCCTTGACCTTCGGAAGGTTTTTTAGTATCTTTTTGTTAAGGATCTCTTTCTTTAACAGTATAGCGGCACGCGTCCTCGATGGGGTGAGGACTACTGTAAGAAAGCAGGTGACTATATTCGCCTGATGCTGTCAAAAAAATCTTTCCGCCGCAAGGCCGGCGGACAATCCCCCGCTTAATAATTGCACAGTAACGCTCAAGACCGGCGTAGGCGGCTTTGAGCGTTCGGTTTGCAATAATCTTTTCATTGCAAAGGGAGAATACAACATGATCCGTCAATCGATTTATCGTGCTATGGCATTAATGGCCCTTCTTTCCTGGACCGCCCGGTCAGAGGTAATGGTCATTCCGTTTCAACTGGACAAGGTCGATTCGGCAAACGCGGCAACCATCAACGAACTTTTTGCGGAATCGTATCAAACATTTACAAAAGATACTATTGCCAAACCGGACGGCATTGCTTCCTGCCGCGATAAAACCTGCGCCTTGGAAGCCGGTAAACGGGCCGGCGCCTCGGAAGCGGTATACGGCGTGGCACGCCAGCTCGGCAACAAATGGATCGTCAGCGGCTGGCGCGTAAAAGTCGCCGATGGGTCCATTCTTGCGTCAAGCACCCTCGACAGCAAATCCATCGGTGATTTTGAGTTTGTCATGAAACGCATTGCCCAAGGACTTGCGACCGGAAAAAAAATCGAAGAAACCGCCGACATCGACAATGTTACCGAAACGGAAATGAGCGAGGAACAATTTCGCCGCCGGCAGGGATATTACGCCTTTGGTTTTAAATTTGGTTTTCTCTTCCCGCCGGCCGGCCGTTTCTATTCACGATACGAATATGATTACAGCAGTAGTTTATATTCCGGCAGTCATGTCGTCCTTAAAAAATACAGTCAGGTCCTTAATACCGATTTTGTAAACTGGTTCGAATTACCCAAGGACCTTGCCTTGGAATGGGACCTTCATGTCGGCTGGGCGAATGAGGTCGGCACCCATTTTTCTCTTTTAAAATTATTTTCCCGCAAGGATTTCGCCCCCTTTGCCGGGGGAGGCATCGGGCTCGATTATGTTTTTCCCGATGGGGTAGACAGTATTGCAAAGGATAAACGCAACGGCGGTTTTGCAATCAACGGCAAGGCCGGCATGATTCTTTTCCGGACCTACGATTTCCGCGTATTCACCACCCTTGGCTATAAGATTGTATTTAATAGCGATCTTGACCAGGGCATAAGCGCCGACATGGGGATTATCTGGAAAAAGCAAAGATCCTCCGCGCATTCCTCCGGCAATCCGGTTGTAGCGGGGCTCGCGATCGTCGGGGGAGTTGTTTTGGGCATTATTGTTTTAGGAGTTGCGTTACAATAAGGTAATACCGCGCCGCGTCTTACGTCATCGCAACAATATTTCGGTATTTTGTGATGACCATCACATCCTTTTCTTTTGCGCAAACATACATTTTTAACTCAGCGCGCCGATAACTAAAGCCCTGCACGATGTATTTTATAATGTAATTGGTCCAAAAAATTAAAGGAACCTATGGCAGGCTATTTTAAAAGCAGGCAATTTAACGAACCCGGCGTGGACGTAGAAGTCTTCCGTCCGCAAATGACCTCGCTTATCGATATCCTTACGCTGCTCCTGGTCTTTTTGATCCAGAGTTTTAACGCCGAAGGCAACCTTATTACGCCTTCCAGCGATTTGCAACTGCCAACTTCCAAATCGGCCGTGGAACCGCGCCCCGCGCTCACCCTTGAAATTACCAACAAATCGCTGCTCGCCCAAGGCGAGCTTATTACACACATCAGCTCATTTGCCAATGCGGCGGAACTGCTCATCGATCCGCTGCAGCGCTACCTGGCGGCCCAAAAACGGCTCACGTCCGAAAATACGAAAAAGCGTGAACTGGTGATTATGTGCGACCGGGACATGCAGTTTAATGTTGTCAAGAGGGTAATGTATACGTGCAGCAAGTCGGGGTTTTCGGATTTCTCGGTGCTGGCGATTCAAGAATAAAAGGATAAAAAAATAAATTATTTGGTAGGGGTTCCACCCCTAAAACCCCGTAGGGAAAATGCTTATTATAGCTAAAACCGGAATTGTCCGGGGGAAGGGATCTTTCACTCTGTCGGGAGCCATTTCGGCGCCCGACCGGAAAAATGCGGTCTATCGCGCTTTGCGCGTCGGCTTGCACCAACAGGTTTTTTCCCAACAAGCATTTTTCAGGTCGTAAGGCGCCTATGGCGACCAGAAGAGGGAAAGATCCGTTTCCCCGGACCTACTAAGTTAAAAATATGAACACTCACTACCATCCGTCAACATCTACCTCCGATACAATTTTTAATATCGTGCTGGTGGTAACTTTGGCCGCCTTTTTAAGTTTTGGGCTCTATTTAAAAACCATTCCCGTCGGTAAAACACTGCTTGACCAAATCACCATGCCGCCGGAGCCCATGAAAACCGATTTTCAGATTGCCGAGCCCAAAAAAGCGCCCCCGCC
>JAQUMP010000245.1 GCA_028718065.1 Chitinivibrionales bacterium
CCCGGCGTCTACTTCAAAGAGCGTTTGTTTGGCGGTGTTCTGGGAAATAAGGATGTCGCGCTTCCAGCCCGCGAGTTTTTCAAAGGCAATCGCCATAAGCGCGCTATCTGCCGGATACTGGACCGCAGCTACCGCTCCGGCCGGGGTAAGCGGATTTATTCCTGTCGCGGTGGAGTCGCCGGCGGCGCCTGCCGTACCCGGAAGATCTACCGTCCAGGCGCCGGATTTATGGCGTAATGTTACCGTGTCCGCGCCGGAAAAGACCACTATCTTTGAGCACGTCCCGAGCGTTAGCGCGGGAAATATTTTAAGCGACTCTTCCGAGGGTTTTTTATTGCCGAGCTGCTCGGACAAAATAACCACTCCGGCAAGGACCACGAGCACGATTGCGGCAATCGCAAGATTTTTTGTTTTCATGCTTTTTTCTCCTGCTGTTTTTGCTCTGTAACGGCGCCGCCCGTCGTCGCGGCGTTGCGGCGCATAAAAATTACCAACCCGATAATCACGACTAAAACCGGCATCAGGAAAATATTGAGCACCCGGATTACCATAGGCATAATGGAGCCTTCCTTGAGCATATCCTGGTTGATTTGGCGGTTGCTGAGTTCACGCGAGCGCACGGCGATCAGGCTTTCGTCAAGCGTAAGCCAGTCCACCAGGTTAAGCAATAAAGCAACATTACCGCCCATGGCGTAATTGGCGGTCATAAAACTGGAATTTCCGGCAACGACCAGGTTTCCTTTGCTGTTTTCCTGCAGAACCGGACGCATTTTATCGGCGGCGGAGACCGTGTCCACTTTGCTGGTATCGCCCGGCAGTTTACGACCGAGAGGGGGGATGGTTTTGCCGGTAAAATAGCTTTTAAAGTTTCCGCGCAGGTACGCGACCAGATTATTCTGCTTGAACCCTTCCGGCGGCGGCGCCCATTTCTGCTGGGGCGCAAGGTTAAAAGCGCCGGTCGTGGTCCAGCTCTTGGGCGATGATTTAATCAAAATTGTCGCGCGCACCGGGACTGCGTCATTCTGGCCTTTGCGGGGCGTGGAATCGCTGGATGGGACCAGCATGGTCAGTGAGCTCGGCCAGGGCAATATCAGTTCGCCCAGCGAGGAGACCGCCGGGTTTTTGCGGTTAAAACCATCGCGCATAATCTTGACAAAATAAGGATAATTCATCTGCACGTTCATCTGGAAACCCCCGAAATTCTGCGGGATGCTCACCTGGCCGCAGGAAGCGTCTAGCACCAGGTCGCGTTCCACGCGCACGCCGTAGTGCTCGGCCAGGTTGGCGATAAGCGTGGGCTGCACCCGCGCCTGGGGACCGTAGGTGAGTTCAACCTTTACCGCGTCCACCAGCATAATAAGATTGCCGCCGCGCATAAAGTACTGGTCGATTTCAAAAAGATCGCGATCGGTAAAGGATGATCCACCTGGCACAATCAGCGTGCGGAAGGAGGTATCGATGGGTGTGCCGTTTGTTATGTCAACGAGCTCCACATCGTAGGTTTTGCGCAGATTGTCGAAAATAGGCTTGTATTGTTCCTCGGTGCCCGGCGGCATGTTCATGCGCGCGCGGATCTGGGGCGGCACCGAGGCGACCGTATCGGTCTTTAAAACGCCGATCTTGGGGACGCTTTTGCGGCTCACCTTCATGATCGCAAGTGTCAAGTCATACTCAAAATTTCCCAGGTCCTGGAGCACCGGCAGGGTTTCCTTTTTGTCGCCGTAAAGCACGGCCAGCCCGATAAAGCCGTTTACGATCTGGGCCTTGTCTTTTTCAATGGCCTGCATCTGGATTTCGGGAATGCCCGCGGCCACGGCCTGTTTGCGCGTTTCGTCGGTGGAGGGATCGGTCCAGGTTATGTGCAGGTTCTTGCCGCCAAAGGCCTTGTATTCGGCCAGAATGTCGTGCAGGCTTGCCTCCAGCACCTTGACATGCGCGGGCAGGTTCTTGGAAAAATAGACGTTAATGTTAACGATATCATCCATGCCCTTGAGCATTTTTTTGGTGGCCGGCGAAATGCTGTAGACTTTCTTTTCGGTAAGGTCCAGCCGCAGGAAGGTGCGCGTAAGCACGTAGTTGGCCAGGGCCAGAAACCCCAGCACGATCGCCACGAACGCGGCGGTTTGCGAAATGTTTTTGGTTTTTAAGGTTGTCATTGTTATTCCCACTTTCTGCGTGCGATGGAGCGCACGTTAAGAAACAGAAAAAATCCCACGACCGACAGGTAATAGAGGATATCGCGGCTGTCAATTACTCCCCGGCCCACGCTTTCAAAATGGTTGCCCAGGCCGATGTAATTAAAGAGCGGCACCAGGAAGCCCGGCGCGACCATGGTAACGAACGGGTTGCCGATAATGAACAGGATAAACGTTACCACCACGCCCATGATAAAGGCCACGATCTGGTTTTCGGTGAGCGAGCTGACCCACAGGCCCACGGCCAGATAGGCGCTGCCCATCAGGAATGACCCGGCGTAACCGCCGATGATCGGCCCCAGGTCGGGTTTACCGATGAGCATAATGGTTATGGGTACCGTGAGCGAACAGAGGATCACGATCGCCAGCAGGCAAAAGCTCGCCACGAATTTTCCCACCACCACTTCCAGGTCGCTCACGGGCCAGGTTAAGAGCAGTTCGAGCGTTTTTACCTTTTTTTCTTCGGCCCAGGAGCGCATGGTTATGGCGGGCACGAAAAACAAAAAGATCCAGGGCAGCAGCCCGAAATAATTGCGCATGTCCGCCTGGTTGATGATAAAAAAACCCTGAAAAAACAGGAAGTTGGTGGCCACCAGATACACCACGATAAACACGTAGGCGATGGGCGATATAAAGTAGGACCTGAATTCTTTTTTTGCTATCGCACGGATATTGTTCATGGATTTAACCCCTTGTCAATTGAGTAAACACGTCTTCCAGGCTGGCGCTTTCGCGCTTGAGCTCCGAGAGGCTCCAGCCGTTTTCCACGATGCATTTAAAAAGTGTTTCGCTTAAGTCAACGTCCGCCTCGGCCGCGATCACCACCGGCAGGTATCCATCGGCCGGCGCGCCCACGGAGACTTCGCTCACGCCCGCAATACTGCGCAATTTCGCCTGGACCGCGGCGCCGTCGGCGGCTTTGATGCGCGCGGTGTAACGGTTGCCCTTGGTCGCCCGCGCCATAAGTTCGGACGGCGTGCCCTGCGCCACGATCGAGCCGTTGTTAATAATAAGAATAGTGGAACAGGTGGCCGAAACTTCCGAGAGGATATGCGAACAGTAGATAACGGTTTTTTCTTCGCCGATTTTTTTTATGAGATTGCGGATCTGCACGATCTGGTTGGGGTCCAGACCCGAAGTCGGTTCGTCCAGAATAAGCAGGTCGGGATTGTGGATCATGGCCTGCGCCAGTCCCACACGCTGCCGGTACCCTTTGGAGAGCTTGCCGATCTGGCGGCCGGTCATGCCGGTAAGACCGCATACCTGTACCATTTCGTCGATGCGCGATGCGCGCCGGCCGGGCTCCATGCCGCGGATCTCGCCCACGAACGCCAGGTACTCGCTCACGAGCATGTCGTTGTAGAGCGGCGCGTTTTCGGGCAGGTAGCCTATTTTGGTGCGCACGGCAAGGTCCTGCTGCCGCGTGTCAAGACCATCCACCACGATCGTGCCGGTGGTGGGCGGAATAAAGCAGGTTATCATGCGCATCGTGGTTGTTTTGCCGGCGCCGTTAGGCCCTAAAAAACCGAACACTTCGCCTTTTTTGACTTCAAAGCTTATGTTGCGGACCGCCTTGACGTCGCCGAAATGCTTGCTTAAATCCTTGACGGAAAGCATCGGAGAATTGGATGGTGCACTCATAGACTTTCTCTTAAGAAATTATGGCGGCCCTTTTTCAGAACTCTGGGCGCCGCAATTTCTTAGCCGGAAAAGGGTGAAAAAACTATTTAAACCGTTAAAACGTATCTCAGATAATTTAAAAGGATTTTAAAAATGGTTTCCGGGCTTGATTATGTCAAGCGCCGAACCGTCTCCGAATTTAAACCGGGTTATTGTTTTAAAAATTGATGTTAATTACGAATTAAAAGAAAAATTATTGTCGGAGAACTATTTAAAAAAGGTTCATTTAAAAATACCACGGATCATATATTTTATAAAAAATAAAAACCGACCACTAAGGAGTAACAAAAAACATGGCGCTCAACATTCCCGTTCTCACCGTATCGGACAATTGCTTAGCCCTGGCATACGAAAAAGCCCTGCTGGCGCTTTACAACAACGGCATCCGCATCAAGACGCAATACGACAAGCCCGGCGATCCGCAGAGCATCGATTCCACCATGGACATTACCATTATCAACCCATTGGCCGATCCCATGATCCACAAGGCTTTTCCGGGCGGCATCGAAGATTTAAAAGAGTACGTCATGGAACTTATGGGAATTAAAGACCATTGGGTAAAGAACATCAACGACCCCAAAGACACGCGTTGGGAATATACTTATCACGGACGGTTGGCCAATTACGGCGCGTGGCAGGAGTTACAAAACGGCGCCTCCGTAAGCGTGGGTCCCTTTAAAATCGACCAGATCGAAATGGTCATCGATAAATTATCAAAGCAGCCCTTTACGCGCCAGGCGCAGATGATTACCTGGATGCCCAACCTTGACAAAGAGTGTTACGATCCGCCGTGCCTGCAATCGCTCTGGTACCGCCTGCTGGAAGACGAGGCGGGCGTGCAGTGGCTCAATTGCAACGTGCGCTTTCGCAGCAACGACGCCTGGGGCGCCAGTTTTATGAACATGTTCGGCTTTACGCAATTCAACAAAGAAGTCGTCGCCGCCGGCGTTGCCGCGCGCAACGGCAAACGGGTCGAGCTCGGCCGCCTCAACTGGCACGCCGATTCCTACCACATTTACGGCAAGGACATCGCCGCCGCCAAGCAGATGCTTTTCGACCGCGTGCAGAGCATGAGCGTTGAGGAGCGCACCTATAATTTTAACGACGACTTCATCCGCGAAATGTACGACGGCGCCGAGGCGGCCGTGCGGCAAAAAATCAAAACGCATGATGAGGGAAGATAAACAAGAGACCCTTTTGTTTTAGGCTTGACGCCCGGACTTTCGCAATGGTAAATTAACATTGTAAACTTTACCGTTCCAGAAGGCCCTCAGCAATGCGTTTTGCAAAGAACACCGCAACCAAGCTCTTGTTTATTACGGCGATCCTGTTGCTTGCCGGCTGCGCTTCCCAGTACCAAATCATCCGCGAGCAGAACACCTTCCTCAGAAGAATGCCGCAAATCAACCGCGTCGATGCCGGCAAACCGCTGCAAAAAGGGAGCTTTGCGGCCTCCTTGAGCGGCTCCTATGCCGTCGCGCCGCCGGGAGTGATGGTTGCGACCGATAGCAGCTTCGAAACCCATTCATCCCTCTTCGGCGACCAAATTACGGTCGTAACGTCTTCGCAATCATTTTGCTATGAAACACGAACCATGCTCAGCGGCGACGGCATGTACGAATACAACGACTTTATGGCGCTGGGCTTAAGCCTTGATTTGAGCTTGGGAAATATATCTTCCCCCCTGCCCGCCACCGGAAAAATGCTCCATGATGATGGAATCGAAGGGTCTATTTTTTTGCGTTTCGCCAAACAATTCGGCCCGATTGCCGTCGCCATCCGGCCCGAGCTTGTGCTCGCCCATCTTTATGGCGATCAAATTACCGCCGAAAGCTCCGCTGTTTCCGGTCCGCCGCTCACGAGCACCCAACAAATAAGCGATTATGTTTTATCGGTACGCAGCAGTTCCGTGATTAGATTTGACATATCGGAACCTCTTTCGGTCTTTTGCGCAATTACGGTCAAATCACAACCGTATCCCACGAGCGACGCGAATTTGGACCATGAAGTCGCCTATGGCATTTACGGCGGCTGCGATCTCCAGTATCTTGATTTATCCTTGGTCCCCTACGTTACTGTTCCCTTGGGCTCTTCCGTAAGTCATTTTAAGTCCCC